>CBDTZS010000070.1:0-16137 GCA_965364955.1 uncultured Tenacibaculum sp.
ATTGTGATTCAGAAGTAAGCGTAGTTCCGAGTGAGGTAATAAGCGGACAAGATGAAGGGTGTGCTTCAAATTATATAATAACAAGAACGTGGGAAGTTAAAGATTGTGCAAACAATATGACAACACATACGCAGATAATCACAGTAGAAGATACAGAAGCACCAGAATTAGTTTCTTCATTAGAAGATATAAATGTAGAATGTGACGTTATTCCTGAAGTTCCAACGTTAGAATTCACAGATAATTGTTCCTCAACTGTTACTCAAACAAATTTTGAAGAAGACAATACATTTGATGGTACAGATAGTGATTATCAAATTATAAGAACATGGACAGTTAGTGATGATTGTGGTAATACATCGGAATTCATTCAAACGATAAATGTAACAGTGAAGACGGTTGTAACTCAGGTTGCAGATTCAAAATGTACTGATGATGGAACGGTTGATTTATATGATTATATAACTGATAGTGCAGGAAGTGATGGAGAATGGGTAGTAACAACAGGAGACGTATCGTTATCATCAGATGCTACTTTCGATCCATCAAATATTGCTTTGGGTGATTATGTATTTACGTATACCGTTTCTAGCGAGGGCTGTTTATCTTCAACAAGAATAACTATAAATATTAACGATGATTGTATCGTTTTACCTTGTGGTCAAGAAGACGTTAAAATATCAAAAGCAGTAACACCAAACGGAGATTCATGGAACGAGTTCTTTGAAATAACAGGAGTTGAATCATGTGGATTTGTAACGAATGTAAAAATGTTTAACCGTTGGGGTTCAAAAGTTTTTGAATCGAATAACTATGCTAATAATTGGAGTGGAATTTCAACTGGATCTACCTTTGGAGGAGCAAAAAGATTACCAGCAGGGACATATTATTACATCGTAATATTAGAAAATAGTGGTTTAAAACCATTTACAGGAGCAATTTATTTAGGAACCAAATAATGTATGAGCTATGAAGCACAATTACAAACTATATACAATTATCGTATTATTTTTTACAACGATATTTAATGTCGAAGGGCAACAATTACCTCAGTTTACTCAGTATATGTATAATACCATTTCTGTTAACCCAGCATATGCAGGGAGCAGACAAGTATTAAGTATGGTTGGATTACATAGAAGTCAATGGGCAGGTTTTGGTAATGGACCAGAAACACAAACATTATCTATTCATGCCCCACTTAGAAATGATAAAATAGGATTAGGACTATCATTTATAAATGATAAGTTAGGTTATGAAAAATTCACTTATTTGTATGGTGATTTCTCTTACACCATTCAATTAAATGAGGATTTAAAATTAGCATTTGGTTTAAAAGCAGGTTTTACTCAATATAATTTAGACGACGAATTAATTGCGGCAGAAGGATCAGATCCAGGAATTAGTGGTGTCAAAAATCGATGGGAACCAAATATTGGTAGTGGTATGTTTTTACATACTGATAAATGGTATGTTGGTTTCTCAGCTCCAAGGCTACTAAACATAAATCATAATGATTTAACAATAGGTGGAGTTGATTATGGAATTGTAGACAGAGTAAGTTATTATTTAACCGGAGGATATGTTTTTGATTTAAGTGACAGAGTAAAGTTTAAACCAGCAACTTTAATTAAAGCCACCAGCGGTGCACCTTTATCGTATGATATTACAGCAAACTTTCTTTTTAACGAAAAGTTTTGGCTTGGAGGATCTTATAGGGTAAATGAATATACAGGAGCATTAGGAGCTTTAATTGACTTTCAGGTATCTAAGCAATTTCGTATAGGATACGCTTATGAATATCCGTTATCAGATATTAATCAATATTCAAGCGGAACACATGAAGTATTATTAATGTTTGAATTAAAGAAACCGAAGTCATATAGAGCAAAATCTCCACGATATTTTTAAACAGCATGATTATGAAAACTAAAATAACATTTATACTACTATTTTTTTTATCTACTTATGCATTTTCTCAAAAGAATATTGCTGATAAATTTTTTAAAGAGTACGCTTATGTTAAAGCGGCTGAGTTTTATAAAAAAGCAATTAATAAAGGTGATAAGGACGGTGTATATCTACACACACGATTAGCAGATTGTTATTATAATAACTCTAACTCTAAACAAGCAGCATACTGGTATAGTTTGGCAGCACAAAGAAAAGAGGGGTTAGATGAAGAAAGCATTTATAAATACGCCCAATCATTAAGAAGTCTGGGAGAGTATGACAAGGCAGAGAAATGGTTAAAAAAGCTACCAACCAGCTATTTAAAATCAGCGAATGTTGATTATAATAAACTAAAAATTTTAAATAAAGATTCCATAAGGATAACGAATTTAGAAATTAATACTAAAAGTTCTGATTTCGGAGCATATGTACATGATAAAAAAATCTTTTTTGCTTCATCAAAGAATAAAAATGGAGAAATTTATGAATGGAATAATGAACCTTATTTAGATGTATACCAAGCAAAAATAATTGAAAAAGAAACGGGAAAAATAATAGAAGATATTACTCCACTAATATCTACAAAAATTAACACAAGATTTCATGAGTCGAATATTGCTATTACAAAAGATGGAAAAACGTTGTATTTTACTAGAAACAATTTAGATGAAGAAAATGAATTAGAATATAATAAAGAAGGCACTTCTCAGTTAAAAATATTTAAAGCAACTTTAATAAATGGTATTTGGAGTAGTGTTGAGGAATTGGCATTAAACGATAAAGTATATTCTAGCGGGCATCCAGCTTTAAGTCCAGACGAAAAAACATTATATTTTACCTCTAACCGACCTGACGGGTTTGGGCAAACGGATATTTATAAAGCGGCTATACTTAAAAATGGATCTTATGGAGAACCTATAAATTTGGGAAAAAAGATAAACACAAAAGGAAAAGAAATGTTTCCGTTTGTATCAAGAGACAACACCTTGTATTTTTCATCTGACGGACATCAAAATTTAGGGTTACTAGATATTTATAAATACAATTTAGAAAGCAATAACTCTTCAGATGTTAAAAACTTAGGAGCTCCATTTAACAGTGGCTATGACGATTTTACTTTCTTTATAAATGATGATAATAAAACCGGGTATTTTTCATCAAACAGACCAGAAGGAAAAGGGAAAGATGATATTTATAGTTTTAAAACACTTGAATGTAAACAATTGATAAAAGGAAAAACATTTGATATTAGAACAAAAGAATTATTGCCTAATGCGTTGGTAGAATTAATAGATACAGAAGGTAAGGTGATAAAAAGGTTTGTAACTCAAGAAGATGCTACATACACTTTTGAAAAAAAATGTAAAAAGAAAAAATTTACTTTAAGAGGAACGAAATTAGATTATAAAGACGATTTAAAAAATATAATAACTACAGATGTTAGAGATGCGGAGATCAATCAAGATTTATATTTAACTCCGTTAATTGTAGGAAAAGAGATTGTAATTAAACCGATCTTTTTTGATTTCAATAAGTCGAATATCAGACCCGATGCAGCATATGAGTTAGAGTTTGTTGTAAAAGTATTGAAGAATCACCCAAAGATGATTATCAAAATTGAAGCGCATACTGATAGTCGAGGTAGGGATGCTTATAATAGAATTTTATCAGACAGAAGAGCAAAATCTACTAGAGATTATATTTTAACCAGAAACATTAAAGCATCAAGAATACAAAGTGCTGTTGGTTTTGGAGAAAAACAGTTAGTAAATAAATGTGCAAACAATATTCCTTGTACAGAAGAAGAACATCAAGAAAATAGGCGTTCAAAATTTATTATACTAAACGATTATAAATAATTATTAGTTTCCCGAGAATTATTTCACCCTAAACCCTAACTAAATAATTTAGTTAGGGTTTTTTATTGTTTCAAAAATAGTTAAACTACTTGTTTTAGTGCATCTTGCTTTCTGTTTTAAAATGGACTACTTTCTGTTTTAGTGCAGATAAAAGAAGTAATGCGCATATTTTTTCAAGGTTGACCACTCATATAAATTGATCTCCTAAGTATTACTATGCTGTTTTTATAGATGATACACAAATTCGTTACCGAACACTTTTGATGTAAATAAGCGAAGCAGAAGATGTACGAAGTTTTAAGGGATTTGTATACAAAGGTCACGGATATATGCTTATTGAATATCATTCTTCCAAAAGTATAAGCTATTTGATTAAGAAATTAAAGGGCAGGAAGTCTAAATATTGAGACTGTCATTTTTGGTTATTAGGTTAGTATTTTAACAGTTGAAAAGCTAAATGAATATTTGAAGCATCACAGAAAACCAGATGATGGTGAAAGCACATACTTTATATTAGAAAAATAATTATTGGGTGACTTTAAGGCGCTAGTGCGAAACTATGAGTTTTCAGGCCTAAAGGTTCGTTTAAGTTTTGAAATAGTATTTTTAAGTAGACTTAAAAAAGGTTGTAAAGATATGAGAGAGTATTATAATAAACTAATAAGGTATTAAAATGGAAGGTTAAAATAAGGTTACAACAACTCCTTGTCAAAAATTTAATGTAGGGTATAAAGCTTTAAATTTATTAGACCAAATGGTACTAAAGAAACAATTTACCGAAAGTAGTCTATATAAAATAGCCTAACTCAATTAAAATTTGAGTTAGGCTATTTTATATTTTTATAGTTAAAGCTATATAATAAAGGGACTATTTTTTTACAAAGATGTTCGTAAAGTACCATTTACCATCTGAGCTTTTTTCTGCAGTAACTTCAAAGTGAGTAAAGTCACCTTCAATATTTTTCTTGTGTCCGTCACTTTTTATCCAGGCATTTACTACAGACTCTGCTGTAGAATAACCGTAAGCAACATTCTCGCCTACACCTATTGCATTAGCGTTTTTATTTAAGTATTCTTTACGTTGGAAAAAGAAATCGTGAGAAACTTTATCTTTATCAACCATATAGTTTGTATGATTGCTTGTTTGCGATTTTATTGCTTGTAATTTATTTAATGAAGAAAAACCATTTGCAACTCTATAGTCATTAACTCGACTTAAAATTTCTGATTCAATAGCCTTTTCGCTGAATGTGGCAGTATTTTCAATATTATTTTCAACTAATTCAATTTCACTGTTTGAAGAACATGATGTTAAAACTAGTGCACATAACACTACTAACAACCTTAGGGGATGGTTATTCATTATTTAGGGGTATAGGGGTTAATTATAAACAGGGCAAATATATATCAAAAGAATTGATTTGAAACTATAATGTTCTGATTTATAGATAGAAAGGGTGTTTTTCCTGTATTAAATAGCTTGTCTTATAATGTCTTCATACTCATAGAAAAACAATTCAAACTGTTCCATTGTTTTTACATAAAACTCATAACAATCTCTCCAGGTGTTTTTATTATGAATACTAAATTTTTTATCTAAAGGAATATAAATACGACGAATAATTTTTCTGTTATCTAATTCAAAATTGTCGTGATAAATAACTTCAGGTAAATATTCTGTTTCTAAAATATTTTTTAATGATAGTAATTGATCATATAATAGTTCATTTGCAACATCATCAGGATTCTCAAAATCTAAACAAACGGAAGCATTTTTACGATCTGCCTGAAACTTAAAAGCAAACCCTTTTATCTTAGTGTTGTATAATAACCATTTTCTTGGGAAAGATTTTCCGAAGCTAGTCCAAAATTCTTTGCGTATTTCTGCTGATTCTTCTTTACTGAACATTATTAATCTAGTTAATTTTTTAAATAATTAGAAACATTACCATAACAGAGAATGTATCTACCTTTTTTAAATTTATGCTAAAAACAATTATTTACCCGTGTATTTTAGCAACAGTTCCACGATTCATCATCATTTCTGCTTCGAAGGCAACCAAATCATTCCATTTTTTATCTACAATTTCTCGATCTTGATATTCACGAGCAAAACCTAAAAAGATAGTGTAATGGTTGGCTTCAGAAATCATTAAATCGTTATAGAATTTAGATAATTCTTCATCTTCCATATTTTCAGAAAAAACTTTAAAACGCTCACAACTTCTAGCTTCAATTAATGCAGCAATTAATAATCTCTGTACTAATGCATTGGTACGATCTTTAGTTTTTGTAAAGAATTTTTGCAAACGTATTGCGTAATCGTTCTTCTGTTCTCTACCTAAAACCATTCCTCGTTTTACCATAAAATCATGCACCATTTTAAAATGTTCCATTTCTTCAATAGCAATAGCACTCATTGCTTGTACTAATTTAGTTTCTTCAGAATAATTTATAATTATAGAAACAGCATTAGAAGCAGCTTTTTGTTCTAAGAAAGCGTGATCTGTAAGTATTTGTTGTAAGTTATCTTTAGCAATATCTGCCCAAGAAGTTTTGGTTTCGAATTGTAATCCTAACATGTTCTGAAAATCATTTTATGTTGCAAAATTAAGAATTATTAAATAGAGGGAAGAGGTAGAAGTCTTCTATTTTTAATTAAAGTAAGTAGCCTCTACATTTTTCGCACTATTTGTTATTTCTTTTGGATAGTTATAAAGCTCTAAAATTTTTATAGCGTTTCTGGTTTTTAGTTTTCCTGCTTTAATTTTATAATCAAAAACTAATTCATTATTTATAATTTGTTCGCTAAAATGATATAATTCATAGTTGTCTTTTATTAGTAGTTCGGTAAGTTCAATATCGTGCGTAGAAACAAAAACCGTATGATTATTTTTATTTAAAAAGGACAAAATAGCTTTTCCTCCGGAAATTCTTTCAATGGTATTGGTTCCTTTAAAAATTTCATCTAAAACAAATAAACAAGGACTTTTATTGCTTGAAGCATCTATCAATTCTTTAATCGTTAATACTTCTTGTAAATAATAACTAGTATTATCTAATAAATCGTCAGTTATTCTAATGGAAGAATATACTTTGTAAAAAGGCGCATTATATGTTTTTGCAAAGGCAATATAAAGTGTTTGTGCTAAAATACTATTAACAGCGATAGTTCTAATAAAAGTCGTTTTTCCAGACATATTAGAGCCTGTTAATAACACACTTTGATCTTCTAAATTAATATTGTTAGCAATGCATTTATCAATTAAAGGATGGTAAATGTCTTTTACAATTAATTCATTTTTTTGATTAAATGTAGGAGTACAAATGGTTAGGTCGCTTGAACTTAATGAAGCTACTGATATAGCGGAGTCTATTTCTCCTAAAAAGCAAAATAAACTTTCAATGCTTTGCTTTTCTTTTGAAATTGCATCAACAAAGCTATAAAACATAAGATATTCAACATTAAATAATATTTTAATTAATTCGGCAAGAAACCAAAAGACAAATAAAAATTCATTATCAATATTTTTTTCAAAAGCAATAAATTCGGTTTTAAATTGAATAGTTTCAATTCTTTTTATAAAAGAAATGTTTTTAAAATGTGATTTAATCTCCCTGTTTTTGCTTAGTTTCTTGCTTGTTTTTAATGCTTTTGAAAGTTGATTTACACCGTTAAGATAATAGACAACATTGTCTTTGTTTTTGTAATGAAAAACCATATTGGTTGCTAAAATGGGTACTAATAAAATTCCAAAGAAAGGATACCAAAACATGAGGGTAAAAAAAAGAAAAGATAAAAGAGATAACACTTTTACAAGCCCTAAAAATCTTGGTTTTTCTATTTGTTTCCCATTAATCAATTCTTCTAAATAATAGGCGTTGTTACTATTTAACTTAGATAATTCTATTTGGCAATTAATACTTAAATTTTTGTTGTTTTTAAACAGCGAGGTAAGAGCATCGAACTTTAATAAATTATCTAGAGTAGTAAACGTTCTTAGTTTATAGTACAAATATTGTTGCCCTATTTTAGAAGAAGTTCTATCAATAAATGTAAAGATTTCTTCAAGGTCAAAATCTATGCTACTTTTCTCAGATATAATATGATAGGCTTTTTCTTTATGAATATTTTTTTCAAAATATGCACCAATGACATAAAAGTTAAAATACTGACTCTTTTTTTCTTTTCCCCAGTTCTCTTGTAGAAACGTTTTAAGCTTTCTGAGTTTTTTCTTTTTCAAGAGTTTAGAAATAAGGTAAATAAGTATTAATATAAATGAGAAACCTAAAATATAGTTCATGTTTTAATAGCTGTAGTTAATTTTTAAAAGACGAATATATTAATAAACGTTACCGTTTTAAATATATAATTAAAACAGAAAAATATATTCATATAGTAGTTTGCTAAAATGGATGAATTTTATTGATAAAAGAACTAACTTTGAAATACTTCGAAAAAAATGAAAAAAAGTTATTAAGCTATGAAAAATATTGCTAAAATTATTGCTTTAACGCTATTGGTATTTGTTGTTAATGCATGTAAGAAAAAGGTACATAAAGAAAGTAATGTAAATGCGTACAATGAATATGTGGCTGTTTTTCCAGAGAAAATGATTTCTGCGGTTGCCGATTTTCAGTTTACACTTAAAAATACACCTAAAGTTACTGCTGTTAATAATGATATTATTACGGTGATTCCAAAGGTTAAAGGAAAGGTGCTGTTAGATGGAAATAAAATAACATTTCTTCCATCAGAAAAATTAAAGAGTAATAAAGAGTATGCTATAACGCTACATTTATCAAAATTATATGATGCTATTGATGATGAGTTAAAAGATTTTACCATTAAAGTAAAAACGAAGGAACTGCTTTTTAATGTAACCTTGTCGTCACCCACTGTATCTAGTAAAAATATGTATGCAGTAGAAGGAGTACTAAATGTTAGTGATGTTATAGAATCTGCGAAACTTTCAGAGCTAATAAAAGCTTCTTATAATAATAAAACAGCTTCAATAAAATTTGAAACTACCGAAGAATTAATCTCTAAAGTCTATTTTAAAATAGATAATTTAGAACGATTTGAAGATGATAAAAACTTAACTGTTTTATGGAACGGAAGCGCTATTAATTCGACGACAAAAGGAGAGAGAGAGTTAACTATTACTGGAAAAAATAATTTTAAAGTTTTAGATATTACAGTAGTCGATGTTGATAAGCAGCACATAGAAATTAGTTTTTCAGATCCAATTAAGAAATCTCAAGACTTAAATGGCTTAATTCAATTTGCAAATACTCAAAAAAGAAGATTTACCTATAAAGTAGCTAATAATATCGTGACTATTTATCCGAAGTCATCTTTTAAAAATAAGGTGGATATAGAAATATTTAAAGGTATTAAAAGTACAGAAGGCTATACTTTAAAACAACGTTATAGTAGAACGTTACATTTCGAGCAATTAAAACCTTCGGTAAGCTTTATTAAAAGTGGAACTATAATTCCGAATTCAAATAATTTAAAAATTAATTTTAATGCAGTCAATTTAAAAGCTGTAGATGTAACCGTTTATAAAATATATAAGGATAATGTTTTACAATTCTTACAGAATAACAATTTAGGTAACCGAGGTAATTTACGTTATGTAGGTCGACCGGAAGCTAAATATACCGTTAACCTTACGAATCAAGGGGTTGATTTAACGAAAGAAAATGCCTTTGCTATAGATTTGGCTGAAGTCTTAACAGTAGAGAATGGCGCAATGTATAGAGTAGAACTTTCTTTTAATCAACAATATTCTAATTATTTATGTGATGAAACGACAAATAATAGCACTATTGTTTATGGTAAAAAAGAAGTAAATACTAAACAATACGACAATCCTAATTATTATTATAACGATTATTATAATTATCGTTGGAGTGAAAAAAATAATCCGTGTACCATATCTTATTATTATGATAAACAAGTTAGTACTAATATATTAGCGACTAATTTAGGTGCGATTGTTAAAAAGGGAAACAACGGAACCACTTTTATTGCAGTAACTAATTTAGTAACTACCGAACCTGTTTCTGAAGCTAGCGTAACTTTATATAATTTACAGCAACAGCCGATTGTAAATGCAAATACAAATACAGAAGGGATTGCTAATTTTGAAGGAATTAGAAATGGTTTTTTTGCTGTAATAACCAAAAACAAGAATACTACTTACATTAAATTGAATGACGGGAACGCTTTATCGATGAGTAAGTTTGATGTTTCAGGAACAAAATTACAAAAAGGAATTAAAGGATACATTTACGGTGAACGTGGTGTTTGGAGACCAGGAGATAATTTGTTTTTAACCTTTGTTTTAAATGACAATGCGAATCCGATACCAGAAAATCATCCGATTAAATTTGAGTTAATAAATCCGCAAGGAAAAATCATAGAAAGAAAAGTGCTGTTTAAAAGCGCAAATAATGTGTATGGGTATGCTCCTAAAACCAATCAAGATGCTATTACAGGGAATTGGAAGTTAAGAGTAAGTGTAGGAGGAGCGGTTTTTAACAAAACACTTAAGATTGAAACTATAAAACCTAATCGTTTAAAAATTAAACTACAAACGGAAGCTGATTTTATAAAAGCAAATACTTTTATAGAAGGAAACGTTGAAGTAAAGTGGTTACACGGTGCAATTGCTAGAGATTTAAAATTAGATATTAACGGTAAATTTACCCAGTCGAATACAGGATTTTCAAAATTCAAAAATTACAATTTTGATGATGTTACTCGTCGTTTTGGTACAGAAGAATTTAAAGTATTAAAAGGAACCCTAAATAATGAAGGGAAAACAAGTTTTTCAGTAAAACCTACCTTAGATACTAAAGCTCCAGGAATGTTAAAAGCGAGTTTTATTACCAAGGTATATGAAAACGGAGGGGATTTTAGTACGGATGTATTCTCTAAAAAAGTATCTCCTTATAAAACGTATGTAGGATTGTTAAATGCTGAAGAGCAACAATCAAAAAACTATTTATTTACTAATGAAAAATATACATTTAATGTAGCTTCAGTTACTGAAGATGGAGTAGGGGTAGCCAATAATTTAGAAGTAAAAGTATATAAACTATCATGGCGTTGGTGGTGGAGTACTTCAGATAACGGACTTTCTAATTACGATGGAGCACGTCATCATCAAACGTATAAAACACTACAAGTAAAAACAAATACGAGTGGTAAAGGTTCATTTAATTTAAAAATAAGCGAAAATGACTGGGGACGTTACTTAATAAAGGTTACTGATAAAAAAAGTAAACACGTAACTTCTAACATTGCTTATTTCGATTGGCCTTCTTGGTATGGAAAGAAAAAAGGGAATCAAGATAAAACGAATGCCACCATGTTGGTATTTACAACCGATAAAGAATCGTATGAAGTAAATGAAACGGCTACTGTAAAGTTTCCGTCTTCAGAAGGAGGAAGAGCGCTAGTAACTATTGAGAATGGTACTGAAGTACTAGATCATTTTTGGGTAGAAACAGCAGCCAAACAAACCGAATTTAACTTTCCTGTATTGACAAATTATACACCTAATGTATTTGTAAATATTTCATTATTACAAAAACACAGTCAAACAGTAAACGATTTACCTATTCGTATGTATGGTTCTATACCAATGTTGGTAAACGATCCTGCAACGAAACTGGCACCAGAAATTGAGTTAGCAGACGAATTAAGACCAGAATCAATCGCAAAAATCAATATAAAAGAGAAAAACGGAAAGGCAATGACCTATACGATTGCTTTGGTTGATGATGGATTGTTAGATTTAACCCGTTTTAAAACACCAAATCCTTGGAATACCTTTTATGCTCGTCAATCTTTAGGCGTAAAAACATGGGATGTTTTTGATGATGTAATTGGCGCCTATGGCGGAAAAGTAAATCAAATTTTAAGTATTGGTGGTGATGAAGCAGAAGCGGGAAGTAAAAATAAAAAAGCAAACCGTTTTAAACCGATGGTTATTTACTTAGGACCTTTTAACTTAGAGAAAGGCGAAAAAAGAGAACACAAAATTAAGATACCTAAATATGTAGGTTCGGTACGTGCAATGGTAATTGCTACCAATGCTAAAGATGATGCTTACGGAAGCGATGAAAAAACAGCTTTTGTTCGTAAACCAGTAATGATTTTAGCTTCATTACCACGTAAAATAACACCACAAGAAACGGTAACCTTGCCCGTTACTGTATTTGCGATGTTACCTTCAGTTAAAGAAGTAAAAATTACGGTACAGCCAAATGAGTCATTTACAATTGTAGGGAATAAAACGCAATCGCTTTCATTTAATGAACCCGATGAAAAGATGGCTTATTTTACATTGAAAGTAAATGATTTTAAAGGAATAGGTAAAGTAAAGATTGATGCCATTTCTGGGAATGAAAAAGCATCTTATGAAGTAGAAATTGATGTTTTAAATCCGAATCCAATAACGACAGAAATAAAAGATTTGGTGTTAAAGGCGAATGAAAAAAGTGAACTTAATTTCACCACATTTGGTACAAAAGGAACCAATATAGCAAGTATAGAATTATCGACATTACCACCAATGAATTTTACGAAACGTATGGGGTATTTAATTCAATATCCACATGGTTGTGTAGAGCAAACTACTTCTAGCGCGTTTCCACAGTTATATTTATCAGAAATTTTTGAGTTATCAAAAGAGAAGCAACAAACGATTGAAAGAAATATAAAAGCGACAATTCAACGCTTGTCTAATTTTCAATTATCAAACGGAGGATTGTCTTATTGGCAAGGAAACAGTAGTGCTAATAGTTGGGGAACCTCATATGCGGGGCACTTTATGATAGAAGCCGCTAAAAAAGGATACGCTTTACCAATAGGATTCAAATCTAAATGGATTGGTTATCAAAAACAACAAGCGCGTACTTGGCGAAACAATTCAACTTATAGTAACAATGCCTTATCACAAGCATATAGATTATACACGTTGAGTTTAGCAAATAGTGCAGATGTAGCTTCAATGAATCGTTTACGAGAAACGAGTGGCATTTCAAATGAAGCAAAAATGAGATTGGCAAGTGCCTATGCGTTAATTGGTAAAAAGTCGATAGCAAAAGGAATTTTAAATCAATTAACTGCAAATAATTATAATAAACGTCGCTATTCTAATTACGGATCGGAAACTCGTAATAAAGCCATGGCATTAGATACCTATACCTTGTTAAACGATGAAACGAAAGCGATTAAATTGGCAAAAGAAATTGCCGAAAGTTTGTCTAGTGAACAATGGATGAGTACACAAACAACCGCATACAGTTTGCTAGCGATGAGCCAATATGCATTACAAAACGGAGAGAGTACAGGAATTAATGCGAGTTATACATTGAATAATAATTCTAAAAATATTACTATTTCAAAAGCATTATATGGTGAAGATATTGAAGATATAACGAAAGAAAACAACTTTAAAATATCTAATAAAAGTAACGGAGTGTTATACGTTCGTGTATTTAATAAAGGAATTTTACCTGTTGGTGAAGAAAAAGTAATTCAAAATAATTTAGAAACAACGATTACCTATAAAACAAAGGATGGTAATCGTATAGATCCAGATAATTTATCGCAAGGAACCAATTTTGTAGCAGAAGTTACCGTGAAAAACACAACCAACGATGGTGTAGAAAATGTAGCATTGACCCAATATATACCTTCAGGTTGGGAAATTATAAATACACGTTTTACTGATTTCGGAAACAATACAACGTCGTCTCAAGTAAATTTTACAGACATTCGTGATGCTAGTATTAGTAATTATTTTACACTAAAAAAATATGAGACTAAAACATTTAGAGTGCTATTGAATGCATCGTATTTAGGAACGTATTATTTACCAGGAGTACAAGTAGAGGCCATGTATGATAATGATTATATAGCAAGAACAAAAGGTAAATGGATTAAGGTTGTAAAGTAAAGTAAAGTAAAGTAAAGTAAAGTAAAGTAAAGTAAAGTAAATAATTATTTTAAAATTAGTAGAATAAACCATGATGGATTGGAGACCTATCGTGGTTTATTTTTTTTGCCTATTAAATTTCATATACTCCTGCCACTTTATTAAAATGTACTTTTCAATAGTATGTTCTTTTTTCTTTAAAAAGCCATATTCATAAACAAAAAGATAAATATCTCCTTTTGTGTTTTTCCAATAATGGGTAAAAAAGTTTGGGTCAAAACCTATATCTAAAATTATTCCTGCTCTTACAGTTGCTTTACCAGCTTTATTAAAACTTTTTAAAATGCGACGATTTAATTTTAGTTGATTATCTACTTTATTATAAAATAGTGGAGCTTCCTCTAATGATTTTCTATAATGAAAAGAACTCTTACAATGAAGGTCGCAGAATTTCTTATCAGACCTTCCTTTTAATTCTTTATGGCAAGCTAAGCATGTACTTATTATCATAAATGATTTTAAATGAATATTATACGAATACTATTCGTTTAATATACGACTATTTCATTTGAGATAAATATCTTGTATAAAAATTACTAGTATGTTAAATAAGCATATCACATTAAAACATCTTTTAATAAGAGAAAAACAATGTATCGGTTTACAATTTAACGCAGATAAAGTTATTCAAGCGTTAATAAAAGAGTTACCTGAGCCTAAATGGAGTAAAGAATTTAATATGGTATATCTAGCAAATAATAAATCTAATATTAATTTAATTTTTGAAAAATTTAGAGGCGTCGCTTGGGTTAATTGCAATTATTTTTATCAAGATAGAAAACTAACGAGTGATAATGAAACGATAGATGTTGCTTGGTTTAGAAACCGCCTGAACAAACAGAGTTTTAGGCCATGCCCTGAAGAATATCTTCAAAAATTGGAGTTAAAAAAATACTCAAATAGCACTGTAAAAAACTATGTTCATAGTTTTGAAAAATTTATTAATTATTATAAAGACCTAGAATTATTTTGCATAGATGAAAATAATATAAGGCTATATCTCCTAAATCTAATTAAAGAAGAGAAATCAAATTCATATATTAATATGGCAATTAATGCTATAAAATTTTATTATGAAATGGTTTTAGGGATGCCAAATAGGTTCTATTCTATAGAAAGACCTAGAAAAGAATATAAATTACCTAAAGTAGTATCGAAAGAAGAAGTAATTTTAATAATTAATCATACAAATAATATAAAACACAGATGCATTGTAAGTCTATTATATTCTTCTGGTTTGCGTAGAAACGAGCTATTACAATTAAAAATAAAAGATATTGATAGTAAAAGAATGGTTGTGAGAGTAGAGCAGGCTAAAGGAAATAAAGATCGTTTTACAGTACTTAACAAGAGTGTGTTAGATGACCTTAGAAAGTATTTTAAAATATACAAACCTGAAACATATTTGTTTGAAAATCCCATTTCTAAGAATAAATACAGTAGCTCTAGTATATTACAAATTGTAACTAGATCAGCTAAAAATGCAGGGATTAAAGAAAGGGTCACACCTCACATGTTAAGACATAGTTTTGCAACGCATTTGCTAGAAAGTGGTACCGATATTCGTTATATTCAGCTATTACTAGGACATAACTCTACTAAAACTACAGAAATTTACACACATGTTGCTACAAATTCCTTTAGAGAGATTAAAGATTTATTATCTTAGTGCGCACATAAAAGATATATAGTTAATATTAACTATATATCTTTGTTGGCAATAATTAGATAAAGTGGGACACAAACGAAAAGGTCAATTAACAACTGATATAGAATGGCATAAACATCTACGGAAAATTGGAAAACGGTTTTTCTGGAAAGGAGAGCGCAATGCGGAAAAGAAAATGGTTAATAAAAACCTATCAGAACTTAATGATATGACTGAAATCCCCTCACTCACTTTTGACGAATTATTTGATCTAATTGAAGAAAATCGTTTTGAAAACCCAACTGACAAAAAGATTGCAGAAAAAATATTTGAAGCAGAAAGAGATTGGAAAATGACATCTCAGGAATCTTTAAATGATTTTATAATTGTACTTGAAAAAGAAACCGGAGGAACTGTGACCAAAACAAGTCTGAATAAACTCTTGAAAAAATATCATCGGAAACTTGCTCAATATGCCTGGGAAGCAGAAAGTGTTTGTTCTATATTAGAAATTTTTGAATTGACTAAGGAAACTAATTTGAGAAATATCTTTAGGCAATTGGCTGAAAATAAAGTAACATAAAAACTATTGCCAACACCGTGTATAAAAAATTGCTTAGTTTTAGGCAAAACTTAAAGGCTGTTGCTTTTTTGTTAA
>CBDTZS010000071.1:0-15919 GCA_965364955.1 uncultured Tenacibaculum sp.
GAAAAGATAAAACAAAATAAAAAGTTTTGGCTAAGTGCTTAATCGGAAATTAATTGCTTTTAATTCCCGTACTAACCATAGCCGAGACGTTAGCACCAATTATGAAAAAACATCTCGCTTTAATAATAATATTTTTTGTTTCAATTTCAGTTTTTGCTCAAAAGACATTTGATAAAAAACCAGAAATAGGCGGAACTGTTTGGGATTTCTCTTTAACACCAAATGGAACATTATGGCTTTGCTCTGATTATGCGCAAGTTTTGTCGTTTAATCCAAATACAAAGAAATGGACTTCTTGGAATACTCAAAAACCGGTTAGAGGCTATAAAAACATTAGGTTTTTTAATGACGAAATTGGAATTATTTACGGATTTCTGAAAAAAGATAATTCTAACTTTTTATTAAGAACTGAAGATGGTGGAAAATCTTGGTCTGAAATAAATCTTCCTAATGGAACATCATCTATGTGGATAAATAGTTCAATATTAAATGGCGATGGTTCAGGAATAATTGGTTCGACTTATTATATATTTAAAACATCTGATTTCGGAAAGACATGGAAAACAATAACCAAAGTACCAAGTGAAGGTGCCGACGAAAGTCCTTGCGAATTATTAATGACGGAAAACTATGCTTATTTTGTTTCTTGCCAACTTAAGACTTTGAAAATTGCAAACACGGACTTTTCAAATATAGAAAAAGCCAATATGCCATCTGACAATAAATTAGTAGAATTACAAGACTCAAAAAATGGCGGACAACAATCTGCTCAATTACAAATTGATAGTGAAGGAAAAATGGTTATAGCCGATATAAGTAGTGAAATAAATTCCGAAGTTGAAAACATAATTCAATTGGAAAATAATTTATTCATTCTTCAAGGCAGAAAAATTTTCTTAACTGACAAGGACAAATTAGAATGGAAACCAATAAGCGATATAAATTTTATAAAAATTACAAGTAATTCGAAAAGTGTTTTTGCTATTAGTGAAGATTTTAAAATTTATGAAATCAATAGTGGTAAAAAGGTGAAATTATATAATAAAAAGTCAATTGCTTTTCATCCTTGGAAATTTAGAGCAAACGAAAATGCATTATTTATTTTGGATTTTACTACAAATCAAATAGGAATAATTACGAAAGAAAATATTAGTTACGAATAAAAAACTGGTGCTAACACCGTATAAAATTAATTGCTGGTTCTAGCCTACTTACGAAAGTCCTCGCGGACTTTCTATCTGTGTTTTATTTGCTAACTTTAGTGCTTAAAACACGCAACTAATCAGATATAACAAAGTTGTACAACATTCGTCTAAAAAATGAAAATTGGAATTTTAATGATATTATTTCTCACTTTTTTGAGTTGCAAAGATGTAACTGAAAGAAAACCCAATGAACCGAATTCAGAAAGATTTGAGTTGCTTCCTGAACCAGATAAGACTGAAAAAGAAAAGTATTTGAAAAATCTAAATTTGACTTCTTTACTTGAAAACCCAATAGATTTACAGAAATTTAAAAAATTAAAAAACAGGAATTACATTACTACTGGCTTAAGAAATGGAACAGATTACTACTTTGAACCAAAAATTAAAGACTCAATATTCTATACCTACAATTATCCGACTGAAAATTTTACTGACACGAAAAGAATTGACCAAATAGTAGTATTGAAGCACGGAAAGAACAAACATACTTACGAAGACGAAATTGAAATTCTGATTGAATTAAGAATTTTTAATAAGGATTTGAGTTTAGGAAAAGCAAATCTTGTTGGGCTAACTAAAACGGAATTAGAATCGGAATTCGGAGAAAATTATCTGAATTTTGAGAATGGGATTGCCTACTCGAATAAAAACAAAGTTTTGATTTTAGAACTAGAAAATTCAAAAGTCAAATCCTATCGATATATAAAACTAAATACCGAAAAAATCGACAATGATTTAATCGGACAAATAAAATAAAAACGTTGTACAGCACCACCTAAACTGCATTAAAACGCAGCTTAGCTAAAACGTTGTAAAACATAAAAAAATAGACATTTTATGAAATATATAATATTTAGTATTTCAATTGCATTCATTTCGTGGATGGCTGGAATGATTTTAAATACAGGAATAAAAAATAAATATTTTTACGAAAATTTGTCAAACTTAAATTTTATAAAGAATAAAAATCTGAATAAAATTATTGGGCTTGGATACTTTAAATGGGTTGTAAAAAACACCTTTTTCAAATTCTTCAATCAGAAAATTAAATTGAAAAACAAGAAAATTGAATTGAGTGAAATACGGAAAGAAATGACAATTGCCGAAGTAAGCCATTTAATCGGATTTATATTTGTAACCATTGTCGCATTATATAAGAGCATTCCAAATAACTATTTATTGGGACTGACAATAATGATTTTTAATATTTTAATGAATTTATATCCTTCTTTATTGCAACAGGAAAATAAACGACGAATTGACAAACTGATGAAAAAACAAATACGATGAAACTTATAGACGTCAAAAACACGCCACAACGTTGTAAACAAACTGATAAATCAAAATTCAAGACAATCATAACCTAATAATATAAATGAACGAACAGAGCAATACTTCAGCATATTTTCAATTATTTCTCGCTATGACAATAGTTGGAAGTACAATTGTTATTAGTAAATTGATAGCTGACACATTTCCAACATTCTTCGGTACATCTTTAACATTAATTGTTGCATTAATCGGTATAACTCCATTATACCTATATCACAATAAGAAAAACAGAATAACACCTACAAAAAGTGATTGGAAATATCTTGTATTACAATCTTTAACCGGAGTTGTTTTGTTCAGGGTCTTGAGTTTTTATGGTCTGAAAATGACTTCGCCAGTAGATGCGGGAATAATTACAAGTACAACACCTGCAATTATTGCTTTAATAGCTATGTTTCTCCTAAAAGAAAGGATTTCAAGAAATATGTGGATTGGAATTTTTTTTGCTATTTTAGGAGTATCCATAATCAATTTATTTACCGACGTTCATAATTCAATAGAAGGTGTAAATGATAAATTTTTGGGTAATCTGATTATCATATTTGCTGTAGTTTGTGAGGCTCTATTTACCATTTTCAGAAAGAAAACACCAAATATTCCGGCAATACACGGCTCGTTCCATATTATTTGGATTGGATTACTATTATCCGTTCCATTTGCGTTTTTAGACATAGATTATTCGGCATTAAGAAATTACTCTTTTAATGACTTTCTTCCTATTCTATACTATGGAATATTTGGTTCTGTAATTTCATTCATTCTTTGGTTCGATGGAGTTTCTAAAGTTTCTGCAAGCGTAGCTGGACTATTTACTGGAGTTATGCCTGTTAGTGCCGTGATTTTATCGTTTTTACTATTGAATGAAAACATAGAATGGTATCATATAATTGGAATAGGATTAGTATTAATAGGAATATATTTTGGGTCGCGAAAAGGGAAAAGAAAAGTCTAGTAAAAAACCCAGATACCAATAAAGTACAAAAACAGAGTGTGAGTCATCGCCAATACGAAGGCCTGTGTATCCCCCTAAAGTTGACATAATTTTGAATTTGACAAATTACCAAAAATAAAATAATCTATAAAATTAAAAATTCGACTTGTATTTATCCGAAAAACAATAGCTTATTTTCAGCGCTACTTTCATATACAAGACCGTTCTAATAAAAAATAATGAGAAAAATAATATATCTAATTTTAATTTTAGCTTTTATAGTTTCTTGTAAAAATGAAACAAAACCACAAAAGGATTTGAATAATGAGAATATTCAATTAAGTTGGTTAGAAAAATGGTTTTCGGCTTGGGAATTAATGTCAGAAGAAGTTTTAGACCTTCCTAAAACAACACCGCCAGAAATGTTTTTTTATGATGAGAAATACGTTTATACTACATCTGAAATTTCAGCCCCTTTTGGCAAATCATTTAATGGCCCTAAATTATTTGGTAAAAAACTGCCTTGGAAAAGACAATTACATAATGACACGCTTACTATTCCGAATGGACAACGCATACCAATCCAATTAATGACATTTGCTGCACCATCAGAGCAAAAAAATGTTGAAGCTTTTTTTGTAATGGCAGCACCTATCTTTTGGGAGAATACGGGTATTGAAAGCAATGAAGTAAGTCTTGATAAATTATTAACAGGTGTTTTTCTTCACGAATTTGGGCATACTCGACAAATGAATGGGATAGGTTCAAAAATAACTAAAATTGAAAACAACCATACTTTTAAATATGAAATAAGTGATGACATAATTCAAGATTATTTTATAAATGATAGCCTTTATGTTAAAGAATATAACAAAGAAATTAATTTCTTCTATTCCGCTTCTAACGCCAATACAAAAGAAGAATTACATCGTTTAACAAAACAAGGAATAGATTTATTAAAAGAAAGACAGAAGACATATTTGATACCTGAAAATAAAATATTGGTAGAAATGGATAATATTTTTTTAAGTATGGAAGGTCTTGGACAATATATGATTGTTTCCTGGTTAACACATGCCAAAGGCGGTAATTACCCGCTTGATATTGCTATAAAAGCAACAAGAAGAGGTGGGAAATGGTGGTCTCAAGATGAAGGGTTAGCTTTATTTATTATACTTAGTAAAATGAAAAATCCAAATTGGAAAATAATGTTTAGTAATAATCCTATTGATATTGTAACATTAATAGAAAAAGAAAATACTATTGCCAACAATGGCAATAATTAATATCTTTTAGTGCTTAACCCTAAGCTTAGGACTTATAACCAAGTACACCAAATATTTTGATTTGGCTATAAAGTGAAAAGATAAAACAAAATAAAAAGTTTTGACTAAGTGCTTAATCGAAAGTTCACTACTTTTAATTCCCGTACTAACCATAACCTAAACGTTGACAGAACATTTTAAAAAACAATGAAAAACAAAAAAGCTTTATTAGTAATTGATATGCAAAAAGGCTCTTTCACTTCAAAAACACCGAGATTTGATACAATCGGAGTTGTTAAGCGAATTAATGAACTTGCTAAACTATTTAGAGAATTAAACTATCCTGTTATTTATATTCAACACGATGGAACTGGAACAGGGGAGTTTGAAAAAAATGCTACGGATTGGGAAAATTTGGATGAATTAATTGTAGAATCTAATGACGTTAAAATTGACAAATATGCTAATGATGTCTTTTATAAATCTAAACTTCATTCAAAACTGAAAGATTTGAAAGTGAATGAATTAATTATTACTGGTTGTGCAACTGATTTTTGCGTAGAATCTACGATTCAATCGGCTCTAACAAAAGATTATAATATAACTGTTGTTGAAGATGGACATACAACTGGAGAAAGGCCACATTTAAAAGCAGAACAAGTGATTGATCATTACAATTGGGTTTGGCGGAATATGGTACCAACAAAAGGAAAAGTAGAAGTAAAAAAAACAGAACAAATAAAAACTATTTGCCAACACCATATATAATTTATTGTTAGTTCCTGACTACTTACGAAAACCTTCTCGAACTTTCTATTCGTTCCATTTTTACTAAATTAGTTAGCTAAACAATGCAACTAATCTTGCGCAATAACGTTAGCAACAAAACTGAAACAATGGATTTAACCAACTATTTTAATTGTCTAAACCAAAACAATAAAAACTTACTCGAAGCAATTGATAGAATTGCTGACGATAAACTCTCAAAAAAAACTAATGGATGGAGTATTTATGAAATACTGGAACACATTTACTTAACTGATAAAATTATTTTTTCATTAATCTCAACACCTTCTGAAAACAAATCTGACACAAATGAAATAATCGGAACGATAGAATTAGAAAACGTATTAATTGGAAAAAAATATCACAAAGTAAAATCCCCTGAAATACTAAATCCAAAAGGAGTAATCCATGACATTCAGGACTTCAAAAATATATTTTCAAAACAAAGAGAATCTCTTAAAGTCAATTTGGAATCTGGAAAAATAAAAGTTGATAATAGAATTTTTAAACACCCTTTTTTAGGTGAAATGACCGTTGAAGATTGGTTAAATTTCGTCATATTCCATACAAAAAGACACATCAAACAAATAGAAGAGAAAATACTGTAGGTAACAAAGTATAAAAAAAAGAAGGGTTAAATGCGTTTTAATCCCTTAGTGTTTTTATACAAAACGTTATCGTGCATTACAAATCATTCCAATAAAAAAGATACCGCAGAATCTGTAATTTGTGACTCTTCATTCTTAGCTGTTGCAAGTAAAACATCCGTAGAAAAATTATTACCTAAATCTAAAAATGACAATTCTGGATAAATATGACTCTTTTTTAAACTCGTAGGCACAATAGAAACACCTAAACCGCTTCTCACTAATTGAATTATAGAATTGATATTATTTGATTCATGAACAATATTTGGTTTGAATCCATATTGAGAACAAATTTCAATCAAAGAATTGTAATACATAGGAGCATAATCTTTATTAAAAAAAACAAAGACTTCATTTTTCAATCTGCTCAAATCATTGACATCTTTGATTTTTGTCCTACTATTATTAAAAACCAAAGAATAAGAATCTTTAAACCATAATTTCGAATCAATTTTTGTAGACAACAAAGGTGCTCTTACTACTGCTAAATCTAACTTACTTTGTTCTAACGCTAGAATTTGTTTTACAGTAGAAACTTCATATAATTTTATATTCAGGTAAGGGTATTTTTTTGTTAAAAACTGAACAAGCTTTGTAATCGTATCCGAAAATATTGAACTTATATATCCAATTCTATATTCTCCACTTACATTTTCAGAGATTTTTCGAGTTTTTAACACGACTGATTCTAAATTTTGCAATTGACTAACGATTTCTATTTTAAAAAATTTTCCCGCTTCCGTTAGTACAACTTTTTTATTACTTCTATCAAATAACTTAGCTCCTATCTCATTTTCAAGTTCCTTTATTTGCCTACTTAAAGGAGGTTGAGAAATGAAAAGTTTTTCAGATGCTTTGGTGAAATTCAATTCATTGGCTACAGCCAAAAAATATCTTAAATGTCGCAATTCCATAACTATACTTATAAGGTATCATTAAATGACAAAATAAGTCTTTTTAAGCATGCAAACAAAATACTACTTTTGAATTAACTCAACTAAACAAAAAATTATGAAGAAATCAACAGTAAAAGAAATCAAAGAGCGGTTTGACAATGATGTAGAGCGCTTTTCAAATTTAAACACAGGTCAAGTTACAACAATTGACGCACAAATCTCACTTGAACTTATAACTGAAGCCTCTAAAAGAATCAGACCTAATGCCCAAAACATATTAGATATAGGTTGCGGTGCAGGAAATTATAGTTTAAAAATGTTGTCTAAAATAGCAAACCTAAAATGTACGTTAGTCGACTTGAGTAAACCAATGTTAGATAAAGCAAAAGAAAGAGTTTCTGCACATACTAATAATTCAGTAGAAACCATTCAAGGAGATGTGAGAGACGTCGATTTAAAAGAAAATAACTTCGACATTATATTGGCTGGAGCAGTATTACATCATTTAAGAGATGATAGAGATTGGGAAACAACATTCAAAAAGCTATATGATTTACTTAAACCCGGAGGATGCCTAATGATTTCTGATTTGATAACCCAAGAAACCGATGCTGTAAATGAATATACATGGGAACGCTACGGAGATTATTTAGAAAATATAAATGGAGAAAATTATAGGAAGAAGGTTTTGGATTATGTAGAAAAAGAAGATTCACCTAGGTCAATGACTTACCAGTTGGAATTGATGAAAAAACTAGGATTTAGAAAGACAGAAATCTTGCATAAAAACATGTGCTTTGGAGCTTTTGGAGGTATCAAATAAAACCTACACAATAGAAGTATAAGGTAATAAGGTTCAAATGCCAAACCGAAAGTTGGTGAAGGTTAACAAAGTTCGCTAAATTTACAATTTAACTAAGTGCTAAACCGAGAACCATTCCTTTTTAAGGTAAAACGGAATTGAACCAATAATTACAAATTACATTTTTTACAAAAGATGAAAATGAATTCATTTAATAAATATAACCTAGTTTTCGGAGTGTTACTATTTGTAGTATTCTTAATCACAGGATACTATATGAAAGAATATTTTAAACCAGAACATCTAAATTATGTTGACCAACGGCTTCAGATAAGGTCTAATCATATTTATATTTTGTTTGTATCCCTCCTGAATATTGCTATTTCAATATGTCACTTTGATAAAACTAGAAAAGTAATTTCTTATTTAGATTTAAGTTTAAGAGTCTTGATTGTATTTGCCGGAATAGTAGCGTTTTTGGCTTTTTGTTATGAACACACAGGAGAAATAAGTAATAGAAATTTAACATTAGCTACAGTAATATTAAGTCTATTATCAATAGGATTACTCTTGCTAACTGAATCCTTAAATAGAAGAAAATAGTAAAAACACACTACAAAAAAGAGGGAAACAATAAAGGTTTTAATACTTAAACCAAAGTTCAGCGCATTTTACAAAGTACGCGAAATGCACAATTTTGCTTAATCGTTTTTAAAATAAAAACTATAAATTTAGCTAAGTAATAAACTAAAAAGTAGGTGCATTTTAATATCTTCCTATTGTTACACAAACCTTTAGAAACAATTTCAGATAACTACATCAAGAACAATAAAACCTAAATAGCAAACAATTTTTCATATATTCGTAACCAGTTACGTATTTAATAACATAGAAAATGGATTTTGATAAAATTGGAGAAATGACATTAGGCAGCAGATTAAGAGCCTTAAGTGATAAAGTTACAGAAGATGCTGAACAAATATATGATGCATATGATATAGAACTAAAACCGAAATGGTTTCCAGTCTTCTACTTTTTATCTAATCAAGATAAAGGAAAATCTATTACGTCAATAGCTAACGAAATTGGGCATTCACATCCATCTGTCATTAAAATTGTTCGAGAAATGTCAAAAAAAGGATTGGTTTTAGAGCAAAAAGATAAATCTGATGGACGAATAAATAATATACTATTAACTCAAAAAGGGAAAGATATATCTGCTAACATACAAGAACAATATATCGATGTTGAAAATGCAATGAAAAACACGCTAAAACTGACCACACACAATATTTGGTTAGCTATTCAAGAGTTTGAATACTTATTGAAAGAAAGGTCACTTTTAACAAGAGTTATTGAAGAAAAGAAAAAAAGAGAGTCTTCAATAATCGAAGTTTTAAATTACTCACAAGAACACCACACAGCCTTTCAAGAACTGAATGAAGAGTGGATTACCAAATATTTCAAATTAGAAGATGCGGATAGAAAAGCATTAGACAACCCTAAAAGTTACATTTTGGACAACGGAGGGAAAATTCTAGTAGCTGTTCAAGGTAAAACCATTTTAGGGGTTTGTGCCTTACTGAAAATGCAAGATGATAAGTATGATTATGAATTGGCAAAAATGGCCGTTTCTCCAAAAGCACAAGGGAAAGGTATTGGATATTTATTAGGAAAATCCATTATTGAAACAGCAAAAAAGTTAAACGCTTCTAACATATATCTTGAAAGTAACACCATTTTAAAACCAGCAATCTCTTTATATAAAAAACTAGGATTTAAAAAAATAGTTGGTCATTACACACCATATGAAAGATGTAATATTCAAATGGAACTTAAACTAAAATAATCAAAAATGGAATTTGAAAATAAAATAGCTATTATCATCAAGAATGAACTCTTAAATTGGCAAAAACTCAATATCGCATCATTCTTAGCTAGTTCTGTAGCAATAAAATTTCCTAAAACTCACGGGAAATCATTTATAAATGCTTTAAAATCGGAATATCTTCCTTTCATCAAGCAACCAATTCTTATTTATCAAGCTGATGACCAAGCTCAAATTGATAGAGCATTCACAAGAGCCAGACAAAGAGAGTTACATCTTGGGGTTTATACAAACTCTCTTTTTTCTACAAAAAACGAAGAAGAAAATCATATTGAAAAGGGAAAGTTAACAGACGAAAATCAAACCTTAATAGGAATTATAATTTATGGAGAAAACAAGAAAGTGAACAAAGCTCTGAATGGACTTAAATTCCACGGGTAAAAATTACACACAGTAAAAAACTGATTTAAGGAAGACTAACCTACTTGACTTGCAACAACTTGAATACGATATCTAGGACTCACAGAACTGAACGTGATTTTCAGTAGAAAAGAGAGCCAATCATCAATTTTTAGAGATCGAGCTTCACCGTATAAATTAACATTAATTTTCTCTATTATTCTTTCTGGTTTATGACCCGAACGTATAAAATGTAAACTTAGGATGAATAAAAATAACTACTAATATAAACCTACTTACAAAAATCCTTGCAGATTTTTGAACTGTGATTTATTTACTAACTTTAATGCTTAAACAACGCAACAAATTATATACCACGCATAAGTCGAAAACTCCAATGAATAATAAACCTTTATTAGAATACATAAATAAGTTTATCAGCTTAACTGTTGAAGAGGAAAATATTTTACTTTCTAAAGTAGTTCATAGAAATTATCTCAAAGATCAATACATAGCACAACAAGGTGATATTTGCAAAAGTGCGAATTTCATTATTTCTGGATGTACAAAAACATTTTACATGGATCTAGAAGGGCAAGAACATATTGTAATGTTCTCTATTGAAGATTGGTGGACCTCTGACTTAGGTAGTTTTACAACACAAACACCTGCCGACTTTAACGTGCAATGTATAGAAAGCACACAACTTATTCAATTTACCTACGATAATCTAGAAGAGTTATATAAAGAGATTCCCAAACTCGAACGTCTTTTTAGAAAGATTGTAGAACGTGCTTTTGCGGCTTCACAAAAACGCATTATTAGAAACTTTAGTCTTACTGCTAAAGAGCGTTACCAAATTTTTAAGAAGACCTACCCGAAAATTAATCAACGTGTTCCTCAATATATGATTGCTTCATATTTAGGCGTTACCAAAGAGTTTTTAAGTAAAATTAAAAGCCAAATCATACAAAATCAATAGATATTAATCTAGATTAACATCATTTCATAATCTACATCATTTTCTATCAGTTCATTGTTTTAGACATTTGTACTATACTATTTAAAACAAAAAAAAATGAATACATTATTAGAAAAAATCAGCACAATTAATGACATGATACTTGAAGGGAAGTCTTTAGAAGCTTTTGATCAATTTTATCATGATGACATTATAATGCAAGAAAACGATAATCCAATTACTGAAGGTAAAATAGCAAATAGACAACGAGAAGAAGATTTTTTTGAAGCTATTACAGAATTTAGAGGTGCCCAGGTTTTAAAAGTAACCGTCGGAGAAAGCACAACTATGGTAGAGTGGCATTTTGATTATACTCATAAAGATTGGGGAATTAAAAATTACACACAAGTTGCTGTGCAAGACTGGAAAGAAGGAAAAATAATAAAAGAGAAATTTTACTACGGAGCATAATTTAAAATACTAACAATTTAAAAATAATAAAAATGAAAAATTCAATTAAAAACATGGCTACACTAGTAATCGTAGCATTAATGGCATTTGCTTTTACAACAGCAGAAGGAGAAAAAAAAGAAATTAATTTAGAAAAAAGTAAAGTTGTATGGAAAGGTTATAAAGTAACTGGTTCTCATGCAGGAATCATCTCAATAAAATCTGGACATCTAAATTTTGCCAAAGATAAATTGACTGGAGGAGCTTTTGAAATAGATATGTCAACGATTACAGTTACCGATTTAAAAGGTGAATACAAAGGAAAACTAGAAGGTCATCTAAAATCTGATGATTTCTTTGGCGTTAAAAAATTTCCAACAGCAACATTGCTTTTTACAAAAGTAAAGTCAGTCGGAAAAAATTCTTATAAAGTAAAAGGTGACATAACTATTAAAGGAAAAACAGAAACTGTTTCATTTAATGTTTCAGTTTACGGAAGCAAAGCTAATGTCTCATTAAAAATAGATAGAACAAAATTCGATGTAAGATATGGTTCTACAAGTTTCTTTGATGGATTGAAAGACAAAGCAATTTATGATGAATTTGATTTAATTGCTGATTTAGAGTTTTAATAAAACACCTTAATCACAGGTAAAATTCAATTCCATTTTTGTTAGAAAAGCCAATCTCTAACACCCTATATAAAAATTAACAGGCTTAGCGCAAACCAAATGGTTTGCGCTTTTTTATTATCTTTCGCCCATCGGAAACATATAGCTATTTTAAGCTACTACTCCCCTTTTATAACAACGTTTCCAACAAGCATAAAAAAAGACTGACAGTCATAAATAAATATGGATATTTTTTTCCCTAATCAAAGATATACGAGTAAAGGTGAGCCTGAATTAGGTGTTGGTATTCTAAAAGACTCTAATAAAGGAAAACTACAATTGTATTTTCCCACATCTGATGAAACACGTTTGTATGCTCTTGAAAATGCTCCTTTACAACGCGTTGTTTTTAAACCGGGTGATACAATAATAGATACCAAAAGTCGACCATTAGTTATAAAACGCGTTGCATTAGAAAATAATCTATACATCTATTATGGGGAAGATAAAAAAATATCTGAAGCAGAACTTGGCGATGTATCGGTTATTCACGGTGTGGATGATAGACTTTTTATGGGAGATGTAGATTCTCCTCAAGCCTTTGCTTTACGTAGAGAAACATTACAACACGAATATAAAAGGAGATTATCTCCTGTAAACGGATTTGTAGGTGGTAGAATCGATCTTATTCCGCATCAGTTATACATTGCACATGAAGTGAGTTCTAGATATGCACCTCGTGTTTTACTATCTGATCAAGTTGGTCTTGGAAAAACTATTGAAGCCTGTTTAATTTTGCATCGTTTATTAGTAAGTGGGCGAATTTCGAGAGTACTAATTCTAGTTCCTGAATCATTATTACATCAATGGTTTGTTGAAGTTTTACGTCGATTTAATATGTGGTTTAATATTTTTGATGAAGAACGCTGTGCTTCACTTGAAGAGAGTGCCCCTGATGGTAATCCTTTTCTAGACAATCAACTTATTATTTGTAGTACCGAGTTTTTAGCAGGTTCCGCGAAGCGAACTAAACAAGCACTAACTGCTGGCTGGGATATGCTCGTGGTAGATGAAGCTCATAATTTGGAATGGTCTGTTGATAAAGCAAGCACGGAATATAGTATTGTGGAACTATTGAGTACGGTTGCAAAAGGATTACTACTTCTCACTGCTACCCCAGAACAATTAGGGCTAGAAAGTCATTTTGCGCGACTCCGATTATTAGACCCAAATAGATATGCAAGCTACGATGATTTCGTAAATGAATCTTCAGACCATAAAAGTATTGCCAATATTGTTGAAAAACTACACCTCGGAAAAGATTTAAACACGAAGGATACTACAATTTTAGAGTCTCTTTTTTCAAAAGAGAGCATACAATCAATACCTAAAGGAAAAAGTGTAGCAAAGGATAATCTTATTGAGAATTTATTGGATCAACATGGCCCTGGTAGAGTATTATTCAGAAATACCCGAGCTACTATGAGCGGATTCCCAAAACGGAAGGCACATCTTGTTTCTTTAGAAACAACCAAAGATAAAGAACTATGGATGGAGCGTTTCAATAATGAGTTTTCTCATGAAATGACTACTAACGAAACAACAACTAATGAACAATTTTGGTTTGCTAAAGACCCACGTGTTGAATGGCTATTAACTACAATTAAGGAGCTACATCCTGCAAAAATATTGCTCATATGTAAGAGTAAAGAAAAAGTGCTGGCACTAGAAAAAGCCTTAGTTAAGCATGCCAATTTAAAAGTAGCAGTATTTCATGAAAACCTCACCATAGTACAACGAGATAGAAATGCGGCATGGTTTTCTGAAACAACTGGAGCTCAAATACTCCTTTGTTCTGAAATAGGAAGTGAAGGACGAAATTTTCAATTCGCACATCATCTTATTTTATTTGACTTGCCGCTGCATCCTGAATTATTAGAGCAACGAATAGGACGTTTAGATAGAATTGGGCAAACTGAAGACATACATATTCATATTCCCTATCTTGCTAATAGTTCGCAAGAGATGCTTGCAAATTGGTTTCATAGAGGCTTGAATGCTTTTGAAAACAATATTGAAGGTGGAAATAAAATTTCTGAATTATTTAGTCATCGATTACTTACTATTTTAAAATCACACGGAACCACAGCTAATAACTCAGAAATAGAAGCTCTGATTACCGAAACTTCTAGCTTTCAAACAGCACTTCAAAAAAACTTATCAGATGGTCGTGATAAATTACTAGAAATGAATTCTTTTCGCCCTAAAGTAGCCAGTAAATTAATTAAACAAATTCAAGCCGAGGATAAAGACAAGAGCCTAGAAAGTTATTTAACGAAGGTATTTAGGCATTTTGATATTGAAATGGAAGATCGCCCTTCTCGAACCTATTATTTAAAACCTACTTCCATAATCACCGAAACATTTCCGTCTATACCGCAAGAAGGTGTATCTGTTACATTTAACAGAAAACATGCGCTTAGCAGAGAGGAAATAAGTTTTCTTAGTTGGGATCACCCAATGACAACCGATGCTATAGATATGGTCTTAAGTTCAGGAACTGGTAGTGCTAGTTATGGTGTTTTAAAAGCAAGTAAAAGTCCAGGTCTTTTATTGGAGATCCTTTTTATTCTTGAAACACCAACGGGGCAAAACATATATGTAGACCGTTTTCTTCCAAACACACCATTAAGAGTTGTTATAGATCATACTGGTAACGAAGTAACCTCTAAATACCCTGTTGAACTGTTAGACAAAAAACTAATTACAGGCCAGATAGACCCTTTGTTAGATAATGAAACATTGGTAGAAACACTCTTGCCTAATATGATTAGAGTTGCTACAAAAATTGCAGAAGAACAGCGTACAGAAGAAATAGCAAATGGACTAAATCGAATGAACCTCACTTTGAAGCATGAAATCGATAGATTAAAAATATTACAAGATAAAAACAATAATATAAGACCCGAAGAAATTCAAATAGCATTAAACGAACAGATAGCACTAACATCACTTATTAAAAATGCACGCATACGAATGGATGCTATTCAACTTATTAGAAAAGAGTAATATCTAGTTTCTGATTGTAAATTGCTAATTAACCTACAGTAATCATGCGTATATATTATGAATAGCTAAATGAGTGAAAAAGACGAACAATATATTAAAAATTTCTTTCTAAGAATTTTCAATATATTTGAGAAAAGAAAAAAATACTATAACTTCCGCATATCCTGCCCATATGGAGTGATCTAAGAACAAAACATCAGCATATAACTAAGTTGTGCTTCATTATCCAGAACGCACGTATTGAATACGAAACATGGAATTAAAAGAAGATAAAATAGAAAGGGATATTGAAATTCTGAAAGACGGACCAATATGTAAATATTTCAAAAATGGAATTTTGGACGAAGATTTAATTTGGTTTAGCAATAACAATTTTGAGATTATAGAAATGAATTGTCGGAATTGGAATCGTAAAAACGCTCATCAGAAATTAAAAATTGCTCTGAATTTTCCAGATTATTATGGAGAGAATTTAGACGCATTCAATGATTGTCTTGGAGATTTATATAACAAAAAATATAAAGGGTTAATATTAGTTTTTAGGAATTATGACAACTTTGTGGAAGAAGATGGAAAATTTGCAGAAGGAATTCTTGACAATATTGCGGACGAATCTCGAATTTGGCTCGTAACTGGACAAAAATTAATCGGACTTATACAATCAAACAATCCTGATTTGAATTTTCCAAAATTGGGTGGAATAAGTCCAAGTTGGAATTCATCTGAATGGTTTGATG
>CBDTZS010000072.1:0-15906 GCA_965364955.1 uncultured Tenacibaculum sp.
CTCATTTGAGGAATCGCTTTTGGTGATACAAAACTTCCAAAATCTATAGTATCAAATCCCACCTTTAACAGTGAATTGATATATTTTGCCTTTGCTTCTGTAGGAATAAAATGACTTTTAATTCCTTGCATCGCATCACGAGGACATTCAATAATTTTTATACAGTCAATCATTATGCCAAATATACATATTTTGATTCATTTTATATATCTTGTTTTTCATTGATGCTGTTAAATCTTATAAAAAATATATTTAACTTATTTACAGATTATTACCTAATTTTCCTTCTCTTTTAGGATAAAAAATTACTTTTATAAAAAATAAACTGTCACAATTCGAAAACTGAATTGTCTCTAATATAGAATGATTTCTTTGGAGTCTAAAAAAACACATATCAACCAACTAATTGAACGCTGTAAAAAAAGCGATAGCACTGCACAAATGCAAGTGTACGATGGCTATTATAAAGCAATGTATAATACCGCTTATCGTATTTTAAAAGATGAGTTTGAAGCTGAAGATATAATTCAAGAAGCTTTTTTAACCGCTTTTACAAAATTAAATACATTTAAAGGCGAAGTTACTTTTGGTGCTTGGTTAAAGAAAATTGTGGTAAACAAAAGCCTTACACAATTAAAGAAAAATAATCGTTATGATGAAGTAAAAATGGACGTTATTCCAAATTATGAAGAGGAACAAGTAGCGATAAATTATAGCTCTTTAAATATAAAACAAGTTATGAATAGTTTGCAGAGTTTAAAAGATAACTATCGTGTTGTTTTGACTCTAAACTTAATAGAAGGCTACGATTATGAAGAGATTTCTCAAATATTAAATTACACAAACGAAAATGTTCGTACAACAATATCAAGAGCAAAAAAGAAATTAAAGCAAGTATTACTTGCAAATACTAATAAAACACCGATATATGGAGGATAAACTACATCAGTTTTTTGATGAAAACGATTTCGATATATTCGAACCCCATTCAGGACATTCAGATCGTTTTCAAAGAAAACTTCAACAGCAAAATCAACAACATAAACCAACAATATTCTGGATGAGCATAGCTGCATCAATTGTATTAATTTTAGGTTTTTATCTTGGCAATTCTCAACAAAAAAGCAGTTATGACTTAGCCGATATTTCTCCTAAAATGGCCGAAACTCAAAGTTTTTTTGTTTCTACAATAAATCAAGAGTTAAAAGAATTAGAACAATATAGAAATATTGAAACTGAAACAATTATCGAAGATTCTTTAGATAAAATTGAAGAACTAGAAGATCATTATAAAACACTTGTTAGTGAGTTAACAACAAACGAAAACAAACGTCAAGTTATTCAAAAAATGATTGGTAATTACCAACAACGATTAACTGTTTTAGAAAGACTTTTATTACAATTAGAGCAACAAAAAAATCCAGCAAAATTAGAATTATTAGATGATGAAATTATATAAAATTATATTCCTTTTTATTTTGATACCAACCATTATGGTGGCTAATGATAAAAAGAAGCACGAAAAAAGTAAAACAATCAGTAAAAACTTTACTGTAAACGAAAATGCTACCCTATATATTAGTAATAAATATGGTAATGTAAACGTAACCACCTGGAATCAAAATCGTATTGAAATTGAAGTTAAAATCACTGTAAAAGGGAATGATTTAAAAAATATTGAGAGAAAGTTGAGTGCTATAAATGTTCTTTTTAAAGCCTCAGATAATTTAGTAGAAGCGCGTACACAAATAGAAAGTTCAAAGTCTAATTGGTCATGGTGGGGTAGTGACAATATCAATTATAAAATTAATTATTTTGTAAAAATGCCTATAACCAATAATGCTGATTTAAACAATAAATATGGTTCTATTGAATTAGATAAACTTGAAGGTAAAGCGAACTTAAATTGCGATTACGGAAATATTGAAGTAGGCCAATTATTAAGTGATTCAAATACTATTAACTTAGATTACTGTGGCGATTCAGAAATAAATTTCATGAAATCTGGTCGAGTAAATATCGATTACTCGAAATTAAGAATAGAAAAATCGAAAGCAATAAATGTTAGTGCTGATTATTCTACCGTAAAAATTGGAATCACTAATGATTTAAAGTTTAACAGCGATTATGGTAGTATCTCTGTTAGTGATGTGAAAAATATTTCTGGAAGCTCCGATTATGCTGGTATAAAAATTGGAACACTGAGAAAGAACCTCAAAATTAACACAGACTTTGGTGGCCTTAAAGTTCAAAATATTGCAAAAGGGTTTGAAAATATTACAATTGACGGAAGTTATGCTAGTATCAAATTAGGTACAAGTAGTGATAATAATTTTAATTTTAATATTGATTTAGGTTATGCAAGTTTCAAATATCCTGAAAGTAATGTTGAAATATTAAAAAGCATTAAAAAAAGTACGAAAAAATATTATGAAGGTGTTTTTGGTAAAGGAAATACTAATTCAACCATTACTATAAAATCTAGATACGGAGGTGTTTCTCTTAAGTTAAACGATTAACTCTTTTTATCATAAATAAGCATACTTAATAACCAGTAACAAAATTATTATACAAAAAATTACATCATTAATCTAAAATAAACAAAATGAAAAAACAACTTATTACAACCATAGTAATCTTTCTATCTATTACCATAAACGCACAAAGCTGGTGGAATTCTAAAAAAATTAAAGGTAATGGAAATGTTATTACTCAAACTCGAACTATCAATACGTTTGATAAAGTAAGTGTTGGTGGTTCTTTTGATGTTAATTTAGTAAGTGGAACTGAAGGTAAAGTTACTATTAAAGGAGAAGAAAATTTACTTCAATATATTGAAACAACAGTGAAAAATGGAAAATTGAAAGTTCAATTTAAAGAAAATACGAATATCAAAACAACTAAACGTTTAACCGTAACAATTCCTTTTGAAGATATCGAAGCGGTTTCTTTAGGAGGCTCAGGAAATGTAACTGTACAAAAACGTATGAAAGCTGATGAAGTATCTTTTAGCATAGGTGGTTCCGGAAACATCACCGCAAATGTAGATGCAAATACAGTAAAAGCTTCAATTGGTGGTTCTGGAAACATTGAATTAAAAGGGAATACCGATAGTTTTAAATGTTCAATAGCAGGGTCTGGAAGTGTAAAAGCGTATGATTTAGATACTAATACATTAAAAGCAAGTATTGCTGGGTCTGGAAGTGTGCAAACTACAGTAAACACAAAAATAAAAGCGAGTGTTGTTGGATCTGGAAGTATTTACTACAAAGGAAAGCCGAAACAAATAGACACTAATTCAATAGGATCTGGAGATGTGATTGACAGAAATTAATCTAATTCTAATCCATAAAAAAACCGCTAAGTATAAATCTTAGCGGTTTTTTTTAATCTGATTAAGTTTAGTTTAAACTAGCCAAACTTGCTTTAATCGTTTCTATTTTTGCTAGCGCATCTGATTCTTTTTTACGCTCAACAGTAATTACTTGTTCTGGTGCATTACTAACAAAACGCTCGTTAGACAACTTCTTTTGAACTCCAAACAAGAAACCTTCTGCTCTTTTTAATTCAGCTGTAAGTTTTACCTTTTCAGCATCTACATCAATATTCTCTAATGAAATAGGTATGAAATATTCATTTGATTTCACTCTAAAAGATGCAGCCCCTTCAACTTTATCGGTTACATAATTAATTTCTGAAGCATTTGTTAATTTTTGTATTACTACATCAAAATTAGTTGTATGCTTTTCATTATTAACAACAGATAAAACTACTGTTTCTTTAAATGAAATATTTTTATCTTTTCTAATTGTTCTTATACCTGAAACAACATCAGAAGTAAACTCGAAATTAGCAATTAACTCTTCATTAATAGCTGTTACTTTAGGGTATAAAGCAATAACTAAAGCTTCTTCAGGTGTTCTTTCTGTAATATGTTGCCAAATTTCTTCTGTTAAAAATGGCATAAATGGATGTAATATTTTTAAGTTATTTTCTAAAACTTCTATTACCGCTACATATGTTTTAGCATCAATTGGTTGCTGATATCCTGGTTTTACGATCTCTAATAACCATGAAGAAAAATCATCAGTAATTAATTTGTAAATAGACATTAAAGCATCTGATAAACGATATTTTGAAAAGTGATCTTCTATTTCAACTAATGCTTTTTGAAATTTAGACTCATACCATTCCAATCCTATTTTAGCAGTTTCTGGTTGCTCTAAATTATCATCAATTTCCCAACCTTTTATCAAACGAAAAGTATTCCAAATTTTATTAGAAAACCCTTTTCCTTGCTGACATAAATCTTCGTCGAACATTAAATCATTACCAGCAGCAGAGCTTAATAATAATCCTACTCTTACTCCGTCAGCTCCATATTCTTCAATCAACTTTAAAGCATCAGGAGAATTCCCTAATGATTTAGACATTTTTCTACGTTGCTTATCACGAACTAAACCTGTTAAATAAACGTTTTCAAACGGACGTTCATCTTTGTATTCGTAACCAGCAACAATCATACGTGCTACCCAGAAAAATAAAATATCTGGACCTGTAACTAAATCGTTTGTTGGATAATAATATTTAATTTCCTCGTTTTCGGGATTGTTAATTCCGTCGAAAACACTCATTGGCCATAACCAAGAAGAAAACCAAGTATCTAGCGCATCTTCATCTTGTCTTAAGTCAGACGCCACTAAATCAGCTTTTCCTGTTCGTTCTTTTGCTAAAACAATCGCCTCTTCGATACTTTCAGCAACTACAAAGTCTTCTTTTCCATCACCATAGAAATAAGCAGGAATTTGTTGTCCCCACCATAATTGACGAGAAATATTCCAATCACGAATATTCTCCATCCAGTGACGGTACGTATTTTCGAATTTTTTAGGATATAAAGTTACCTCACTATTTTCACCTAAAACAGCTTCAATAGCAGGTTTTGCTAAATCTTCCATTTTTAAAAACCATTGATCTGACAATCTTGGTTCTATTACTGCTTTAGTTCTTTCTGAAGTCCCTACTTTATTCATATGAACTTCAGTTTTCACTAAAATCCCTTTCTCTTCTAATTCTTGAACAACTTCTTTACGAGCTACAAAACGATCTTTTCCTTGATAATGTAATCCGAAAGAATTTAAAGAAGCATCGTCATTAAAAATATCAATTACTTCTAATTTGTGTTTATCACCAAGAACTTTATCGTTTTCATCGTGTGCAGGAGTTACTTTTAAACAACCTGTTCCAAACTCAATATCAACATATTCATCCTCTATAATCGGAATTACACGGTTACACAAAGGTACAATTGCTTTCTTACCTTTTAAATGTGCAAAACGTTCATCATTTGGGTTAATACAGATAGCCGTATCACCAAAAATAGTTTCAGGACGGGTAGTTGCAATGGTTAATTTATCTTCTGAACCTTCAATTTTATATTCTAAATAATAAAGATTTCCTTGCTGTTCTATATGAATTACTTCTTCATCAGATAATGTCGTTTTAGCTTCAGGATCCCAATTTACCATTCTGTATCCGCGGTAAATCAATCCTTTATTATATAAATCAACAAACACTTTTATAACAGATTCAGACAATGCTGGGTCCATTGTAAACGCTGTACGTTCCCAATCACAAGAAGCTCCTAATTTTTTTAATTGATCTAGAATAATTCCACCGTACTCGTTTTTCCATTCCCAAGCATGTGCTAGAAATTCTTCACGAGTTAAATCATTTTTATCAATTCCTTGTTCTTTTAACTTCGCTACTACTTTTGCTTCAGTAGCAATAGATGCATGGTCGGTACCAGGAACCCAACAAGCATTTTTACCTTGTAAACGTGCACGACGAATTAATATATCTTGAATAGTAACATTCAACATGTGCCCCATGTGTAGCACTCCAGTAACGTTTGGTGGTGGAATTACAATCGTATATGGTTCTCTATCATCTACTACTGAATGAAAATAATTATGTTTCATCCAGTAGTCGTACCACTTGCCTTCTACTTCTTTAGAATTATATTTTGATGGAATATTCATCTGTTTTTTATATCTTTATAACCAAATAATTAAGCTTTGTGCTTTTTGGCATTATTTTTGAAATTGAATAAGCAAAAATACAACTATCTCTGAGGTACAGAAAATAAGATGTTGCTTTTTTTGGAACTAAAAAAAAAATACTAAATTTGTAACGGTTTATACCCCTAAATTAATTTTATCAATTATGAAAACAATTTTATCATTTATCGCTGTTTGTTTTATTACATTAACAGTAAGCGCACAAGAATTTAAATTTGAATCGACAACTATTGACTACGGAAAAATAGCTCTTGGATCAGAAGGAAAACGTGTATTTGAATTTACTAATATAGGTGAAGCTCCTTTAATTATTAAAGACATTAAATCTACTTGTGGATGTACAGTACCTAAAAAACCTGAAGCACCAATTATGCCAGGACAAAAAGGGCAAATTGAAGTGTCTTATGACACAAAAAGACCAGGTGGTTTTTCTAAGGCTATTACAGTAATATCTAACGCTAAGAAATCGAGAACTATGCTTAAAATTAAAGGTTTTATTTCTAAAAAAGCAATTCCTGCTAAAGAAAAAACAATGATGAACGATAGTGAGTAATCACTATAACTAAAGAATATAAAAAAAGCCTCAACTAAAAGTTGAGGCTTTTTTTATATTCTTTTCTCTAATCTAAATTCAAATTTCAGTTTAGTTATTCCTCTTTTAACTTTCATTTTAATTCTTTTATTTGGTTTTGTTTGAAATAATGTCATTATTTCTTCCAAAGTATATTCATGAGCTTGTTTACCATTAATCGATTTTATAATATCATCTTTTAAGACACCTGCTTTATGAGCTGAAGAACCTTCAACCACTATATTAATTTTATATTTTGGTTTAAACTTATAGTGATAAGTATTTACAAATGAAATAACATTGTTTTTAGCAGATTGATTTCCGTCATTATATGAACCCGTCATTTTCGTTAGTGCCTTTTCTTTAACTAATTCTTGACCATCATAAATAATATGCAGACCACTCATGTTGTAATAAAACCCATTTTTTAAAGAAGCATTCTTTTTTAAAGTCATTTTTTTATTAGGGTAATCAATCCATATTTTAAATCGTTTTAAAATATTCCCTCCTATGCTACCATTTCTTTCTTTAAATCGACGAGCATTAAATGTCGAGGTAGAATCTAGAAAAGAAACTGTTGGTTCTTTTATAAAAAACTTACCTAAAGACATATAAGGTATTTTACTTCTATTTCCATAGATTGTACCACTAATTCCCTCTCCTAAAACATCTTTAAAATGTTTTATAGGTGTTTTTATAATTTCTTTGGTATTCTCAAATAACCACATAGCATCACTTCCTCCTGTATCAATTAATAATTTCACTGGGGTAGTTATATTATTTAAAGTATCAATTCTTACCTTAACATCTATATAAGGTTTATTTCGATAGAATTGTAATGGAAAAACTTCACATTTTCTACATTTTGATTGGTTATATGTTTTAGGATTATAAAAAATTATTCTTTTACTATTGTAATTTACCTTAACAATAACATCTTTTAATAAATCATAACCTATAATTCCATGAATGGTAGTTCCCATTTTTGCTGATAAATTAAAAGCATCTTTTAAAACAACATACAATTGCTGGTTTGAACTTAATATATTTTTAATTCTAAAATCATTTCCTTTTGACAATAATGCTTCAATTGGTTCGCCATCACCTAAACCTCTAATAAAAACTTTTTTTACATTATTTAAACCTATACTGTCATTCTTCGATAGGTTAAATAGAATAGTTTTATTTACTCCTGTATCCAGAATAAAAGACAAGTTATGTCCGTTAATTTCTAAAGGAATCACTATTAAATTATTTATCAATTTAAATGATAACTCCTGTTTATTTTTATTTTTTCCATAGAACTTGAATTCCCTTTGAGAATATACAGAAGAACAAAAAAACAAAGCAATAATATAAAGTATAATTTTTTTCAAATGGGAAAGTATTAATGGTTAATCTTAAAGATACAATCTTCATTTTACATTTTCATTTTTTTGTGATTTTTTTAACCTCTAATTTTCACAAAAAACAAATTCGTTTTATCAAAAATATTTCGCAATTTTGCGAATCAAATAACTAATTATATTTACAATGCCATCTATTTCTATAAAAGGTAACGCTATGCCTCAATCACCAATACGAAAATTGGTGCCTTTTGCTGAGACTGCTAAAAAAAATGGAACTAAAGTTTTTCATTTGAATATTGGTCAACCAGATATAAAAACACCTCAAGTAGCCCTTGATGCTGTTAAAAACAATACTATTAAAGTGTTATCATATGCTCGTTCTGAAGGATCTGAAGAATATAGAACGAAACTAGCAAACTATTATGCTAAAAACGATATTCACGTTAACGCAAGTAATATTGTAGCTACTACTGGTGGCTCTGAAGCTTTATTATTTACTATTGGTAGTATTACAGATCCAGGTGATGAAATTATAATTCCTGAACCATTTTATGCGAATTACAATGGATTCTCTACTGCTTCTGGTATACATGTAGTTCCTGTAATATCTAAGATAGAAGATAATTTCGCATTACCTGCTATTGAAGATTTTGAAAAGCTAATCACTCCAAAAACCAAAGCAATTTTAATTTGCAATCCAGGAAACCCAACAGGATACCTATATAGTTCTGAAGAAATTGAAAAATTGAAACAAATTGTTTTAAAGCACGATTTGTTTTTAATTGCTGATGAAGTGTATCGCGAGTTTACGTACGATGGAGAAAAGCACAATTCAGTAATGACTTTAGAGGGGTTAGAACAAAATGCTATTATGATAGATTCTGTTTCTAAACGTTATAGTATGTGTGGAGCAAGAATTGGTTGTATCGTTTCTAAAAACCAAGAGTTTGTAAATACAGCTATTAAATTTGCTCAAGCACGTTTAAGCCCGCCAACCTATGCTTTATTAGCTAGTGAAGCAGCTTTAGAGACTCCTCAAAGCTATTTTGATGAAGTTATTGAAGAATATGAAGGTCGTAGAAATACCTTAATTTCGGAGCTTCAAAAAATTGATGGTGTAAAAGTTGCAAACCCAAAAGGTGCTTTTTATTGTGTTGCTGAATTACCTGTAGCTGATGCCGATCATTTTTCTCAATGGATTTTAGAAAAATTTAATCATAATAATGAAACGATTATGGTAGCGCCTGCTAGCGGATTTTACTCTACTAAAGGAGAAGGTAAAAACCAAGTTCGTATTGCTTACGTTTTAAATAAGACTGACTTAAAACGCTCGGTAGAAATTTTAAAAATAGCTTTAGAACAGTACAATAAATAATTCATTGAATATTCAAGAAAACATATCATTAAAAAAATACAATACGTTTGGCATTCATGTAAATGCCAAACGCTTTGTTTCTATTGATTCACTTTACGGTTTACAACAACTTTTAAAAGAAGAGCAAAATATATTTTTAATTAGTGGTGGTAGTAATATGTTACTTACCAAAGACATTGAAGAATTAGTAGTTCATATAAATTTAAAAGGAATTTCTATCGATAGAGAAAATGATAATGATATTTATATAACGGTAAATGCTGGTGAAAATTGGCACGAATTTGTAGTGTGGTGTGTTTCTCAAAATTACGGAGGTATTGAAAATTTATCGCTAATTCCGGGTAATGTAGGTACTTGCCCTATTCAGAATATTGGCGCGTATGGTGTAGAAGTAAAAGATACGATTACTCGTGTTGAAGCTGTCGAAATTAGCACTGGTAAATTAATGCAATTTTCAAATACTGAATGCAATTTTGGTTATCGAAATTCTATTTTTAAAAACATAGCTAAAGGGAAATACATTATTACTTCTGTTAGTTTTAAACTTACAAAAAACGAACATAACCTTAACTCTTCTTATGGTGCTATTGAGGCAGAATTAGTTTCGAAAAACATCGTAAATCCAACTATAAAAAATATCTCTGATGCAGTAATTACAATACGTCAGTCGAAATTGCCTGACCCTAAAAAAATTGGTAATAGCGGTAGTTTTTTTAAAAACCCTGTAATTGCAAAAGAACATTTTAAAAAGCTTCAAAGAGAGTTTTCAAATATACCTAGCTATATAATTTCTAATACGGAAATCAAAGTTCCTGCTGGCTGGTTAATTGAACAATGCGGATTTAAAGGTAAACGTTTTGGTGAGTATGGTGTACACGAAAAACAAGCTTTAGTATTGGTGAATTATGGAAATGCTTCTGGAAAAGAAATTCATGAATTAGCACAAAAAATACAAAAAACCGTTTTAGATACGTTTAAAATTTATTTAGAAATTGAAGTGAATATTATCTAGTGAAAAATGGTTAATCTTCTTTTTTCAATAGTTCAATATGACGTATTAATCTTTCAGTATCTAAGGCCAATGTTCCGTTGTAAACACCGCGTATTCTTCCTTTTTTATCTATTAATACAAAATTTTCTGTATGTATAAAAGCATCTTCATCTTGTGTTTTTATAAAATTTTCATCAGCGAAATATCCTTTTCTTGCTAAATCATATATTTGTTTTTTATCTCCTGTTACTAAATTCCATTTGCCTGATATAATCTCATTATCTACAGCATACTGTTTTAAAACAGAGACAGAATCTTTTACGGGCATTACTGTATGTGACAGTAACAAAACATTCGTGTCTTTTTTATATTTTTCTTGAAGTTTACTCATGTTTTTTTCAAGAATTGGACAAATACCAGGACATGTCACAAAAAAGAAATTAGCAACATAAATCTTTTCCTCATACGTTTTATTGGTAATTTCTATACCTTCTTGATTTACTAAACTGAAATCTGGTATTGTATGTATTTTATTATATTCAGAAGAACCTTTAGTAATCCATTTTGGTGTAAATTCTGCTGAATTAAAAAAAGGTAATGTAGTTTCTTTAGCTACTTTACTTTCCTTTTTACAAGCAGTAAAAATCAGTATTAAAATTAATACAGCAAAGAATACTTTACTTCGCTCGAAATGACTTACTATTTTATTTAATTTCTTCATTTTCCGTAGGTATTGAATAACACTTCTTTAATCCTATTAATCCGAAACGCTCTCCTTTTTTGGTTACGAAATTCGCTCTTATTTTGCCGCTAGGTTGCCACATTTTCTGACTTCCTTCTTCCTTTCCTTCTATAAAGTGGAATTCTTTTAATAACATTCCATTTTTATACCACTCACTAACTCTACCATTATACACTCCTTTAGTATTAAAATGATATTTAAACATTGGTTTTCCATTATCAAACCAACCAATATGAACTCCAGATTTTAATCCGTTTGTATAAAAACGCTGAAACCATTTATTACCGTTTACATACCATGCTTTAAAAACACCTTGTTTTTTTCCTTGATAATACTCTGATGTTGATTTCAGTTTCTTTTCAGAATAGAATTCCTTTACTATTCCTGAAAATGGTTTTATATCAAAATATAAAATCCCATTTTTCAACTTAAAACTAACATCTTTTTTGTTTTTTTCTATGGCAGGAATTACTATTTCTTCCGCAGAAAAAGAAATATTCACTTCTTGTTTTTGTTGTTTACAAGAAGTGAGTATCAATAAAAATAGCATATAATTTTTAAATATTTCCAAGAGTTAATTTGTTACATTTCCTGCTGTTCCATAAAAACCACTTCCATTTAAATAAGGGTCTTCGTTTGTAATATGATAATGATAAATTCCATTAGGAAAATCTACTGTAGCAGATGTATGTCCGTGATAATCATCTAAATCAGCGTTTGTAATTGTTTCTCCATTTTCCAATGAACCATATACAGGAAATCCATCTAAAAGTAATCCTAAAAAAGCATCTTCACCAAAAGTATCCGTTAAAAACGTTGGTTTAATATGATAATGATATTGTGTACCAGCAGGATGTCCTAAATACTGATCGAAAGAATTTATCTCTCCTGCTAAAGGAGCTCCTCCTGCAGCATATTGATTAAAAAATACCACACCATTTCTTGAGATTCCTATTGGTCCCATTGGGGTTGCTCCTTTATTTGTAGCTTGGGCTGGTTTTAAAGACATTGTAAACGTAATGTTTTGTTCTCCTATTGATCCTGGATTTTGATTCCAGCTTGTATTTGTACCATTATAAGCTTCATACATCGCATTACCAGTTCCCCAATATGGACTTTTATGATTTGGTAAATCTGTTGTTGTAAAAGTTACTGTAGTACCCGAAACCGAATACGAAATGGCGTCGATACCATCAAATTTTGATAAAATTGAAGTAATATCATAATTCGTTGACACCGGAGTACCATCTTCTACCTCTTGTGCTGCATCATTGGATCCACAGGCATAAAACACACCGGTTATCATTATAAGCAATACTATTTTTTTAATTAGTTTATTTTTTTTCATGTTTATCATTATAAAATGGGACTTACTATTATTGTCTAATATTGGTAGACTTTGTTATTAATTCATTTTTAATAGCAGCATCACTACTACTTAGTGGTAACTGGCTTGCATTTAATAAATTTGGATTTTCTAAAGGATTTACATTTAAATTATATAAAGCTTCAGTACCATTAGAAAACTGAATATATTTATGAGTTGCATTTCTAATGGTGTAATTTACAGTTCCGTTTGTTTCTCCTATTTCGGTATAAGAATATTCTCTAAAGCCAGGGTTAGATTCAGTAAATAATTCTTTAAAGCTCTTACTGTCATTTATCTCAGTAGTACCTGTACCTGCTATATCAGAAATTGTAGCGAATAAATCTGTTGTATTTAATAAAACATCCTCTGATTGATTAAATCGGTTAATATTTTTACCTGATACAATCATTGGCACATTAACCCCCCCTTGATATACACTCCCTTTTGCTCGCTGACTAGTATATTCTTGAACTACTTGGCCAGGTGTACCATTATCTCCAATAAAAACAATAACCGTATTGTCTTTTTCTTCTTGAGTCATTGAGTTTAACAACCTTCCTATTTCAGTATCTAAAGCTTCTAACATAGCCATATAGTATGGCTGTGGATTTGCATCAATACTTGCCTGATCAGACGGCAATGATTGTGTATGTAAATTTGCTGGTGGTAAATGAAAAGGAGTATGTGGTGCATTATAAGCTAACCACAAAAACCATGGTTGTTCTTGGCCATCAATCCAATCTATAGCTAAGTCTGTAAACTTAGTTGTAGTATATTCACTAGAACTGATTGTTTGACCATTTTCTGTAAAATTCCAATTTGTATATGATTGTACTCCTCCGCTTAACAACCCCGCATAATAGCCTACTCCCATTTGTGTAGGATGTGAAGTATCTCTTGATAAATGCCACTTACCAATTACTGCATGATTATAGCCTGAATTGTTATTATCTAAATGTTTTTGAAGAGAAACCTCAGATGTTGATAATACATCATCTACTTTCATCACATTTGTTCTAAAACCATATTTACCTGTTAAAATACTTGATCTTGTTGGTGTACATGTTGGGTACGACCATAGGTTATTAAACCTAATACCACTATTTATCATGTTTTGAAGATTTGGCATTGTAGGTTTTATGCTCCCTACATTAAATCCTGGAGTGGCGTCTAACCCCATATCGTCAGCAATAATTAGTAATATATTAGGTTTATTATTTGTTGAAGTTGAAGTATCATCATCTGTTTGATCTATTTCTGTAACAGTATCTGTACCACATGAAATAAATAAGAATCCAAAAATTAAAATAAAACTCGAAATTCCTGATCTCATAAATTTGTTTTTTATTAAGACCCGAAAAAGATTAAAAGGTTTAAAGCAAATTTATATTTCATCAAAAAAACTAAAGATTACATCTATAAATCTATGCCAAATTAGTTTTCTAAAAGAGAGAAGTTTGTATCTTTGCAATACAAAAATTTTTAAAAATGAAACTATTTTTTGTTACCATCGGTTTATTGGCTTTGGCGGTTGCTGGAATCGCTATAAAGATTTGGGCAAAAAAGGATGGCGAATTTGCGGGTACTTGCGCCAGTCAAAATCCTGTATTAAATGAAAATGGTGAAGCTTGTGGTTTTTGTGGTAAAACACCTGATCAGTTTGAATCTTGTAGTGAGCCTGAGCATGAAAAATAATCGTATTTTTTTTACATAATACTTACTGTATGCCTACACTTTTAAAGTAATTACAATTATTATAAGATTATTATTCTATAAATTTAAATACCACTTCTACTATCAATACTTGACATTTGTTTAGTATCCTTGCAAATCATTATATTTATCAAATACAATTTCTAAACCTACACATTGGAAATAAATAAAGAAAAAGTGCTTGAACACATTCAGCAAGCTAAAAAAGGAAATCAACTATCTTTTAATTTTTTATTAGATACTTTTTGGGGTAACGTATACCATTATCAATTATCAAGAATTAAAAATGATAATGAAGCTGAAGATATTACCATTCGAACTTTTTCTAAAGCTTTTGATAAAATTAATACCTTTAACGAAGAATATCAATTTAAAACATGGTTAATCACCATTTCTAAAAATGTATATATCGATTTTTTAAGAAAGAAAAAATCATCAATTTTATTAGATACTTCTAAAGAACAGGAAGAAGCTGCTTTTCGAGTTATTGACAACTCTCCTTCTCCTGAAGATAAAATTATTACCGAGCAAAACTTAGCTAAACTTTTAAGGGATATTAAAAAACTAAAACCTAAATATCAAGAAATTATTAATTTACGTTTTTTTCAAGAATTAAGCTACAAAGAAATTTCTGAAAAAATTGGTGAACCAATGAATAATGTTAAGGTAAAATTATTGAGAGCTAAAAAATTATTAGCTGAAATAATAAAGAAGTCTTAACTTGGCGATATTTTAGTTATCAGATTATCAAAATATTACATTGTATCTGAAGAAAAAAAATGTTTTTTAAACACTCTTTTCATCCCCTTCTATGAAAAAATATTTTTCGAATTTACTTGGCCCTGGATTATTATTTGCAGGCGCAGCTATAGGTGTATCGCATTTAGTACAATCTACAAGAGCTGGTGCTGACTTTGGTTTTGGATTACTTTGGGCTTTATTAATAGTCAATATTTTTAAATATCCCTTCTTTCAATTCGGACCACGTTATGCAGCTGCCACAGGTGAAACGTTATTAGATGGTTATAAAAAACTTGGAAAAGGTGTCTTAGTATGCTATTACATCATAAATTTTGCTACTATGTTTACCATTCAGGCAGCAGTAACAATAGTAACCGCTAGTTTAGCTTCTAATATTTTTGGTTTTACAAACGACTTAGTTATTTGGTCTGTAATCATCATGTTTATAAGCATTGTTATTTTAGGTGTCGGAAAATATAAATTACTTGATAATTTAATGAAATACATTATAGTTATATTAACTATAAGTACAATAATAGCAGTGAATGTTGCGCTGTTTAGCACTCAAAAAGGATTTAGTTTTCAACAAATAGTACCAAGCGGAACAGCACAAATCACTTTTTTAATCGCTTTTTTAGGATGGATGCCTGCTCCTTTAGATATTTCTATTTGGCACTCTATATGGTCAGTAGAGAAAAGCAAAACTACTTTCGAAAAAATTAAACCTAAACATGCCATTTTCGATTTTAATGTTGGTTATATAGCTACTTTCTTTTTAGGGGTTTGTTTCGTTATGCTAGGTGCATTAGTTATGTATCAATCAGGGGAGTCTTTTTCTAATAAAGGAAATATTTTTGCTTCTCAGTTAGTTAATTTGTACACAAAAAACTTGGGTGAATTTTCATACTTATTTATTGGAGTTGCTGCATTTACAACAATGTTTAGTACTACTTTAACAACTTTAGATGCGTCTCC
>CBDTZS010000073.1:0-15769 GCA_965364955.1 uncultured Tenacibaculum sp.
TTGTGGAGACGCCGGGAATCGAACCCGGGTCCAAACAAGCAGTTCAAATGCTTTCTACATACGTAGTTCTTTCTTAATTTTCGACGACTAACTGGTTAAGAACAACCTGTTAGAAGCTTATCTTCTTTAGTTTCAAAAACTTGCCGAAGCTTCAAGTTTTCTATATTTACTTTTACGATATCCAAAAGTGAAGCGCCGTAAATCAAGGCTATCCGTGGACATAAAGCTTGCACACCTTGTGTGCCTAGGCTAATCCTACTGTGATTCGGATTAAGCAGCTAAAGCGTAGTTATTCTCGCCGTTTAAAAAGTTGAAAAAAAGTTTAACGAGTGTATCTCTTCGCTCCTCGGTATGCTTACATTATCGCTGGTCTCGCTGTCAAAACCAGTCGTCCCCATTATGTTAAAGAATATAAGTAAAAGCAAAAAGTATGCCTTTAACTTCTTCTAAATTAAAAATAATTTTAGAAGTCTGCAAATATATGAAAATACTATTTGTACAGTAGTTATAAAACAAGTATTTTCGCCTACGTTGCAATAAATTACAACAATTGCAGTTCATTTGTTTAATTTTACACAAAAAGGAATAATGAAATTCGGTATCATCAAAGAACGTAAGAATCCACCAGATAGAAGAGTTGTGTTTTCACCAGAAAAACTACAAGAATTTAAGCAACAATTTCCGTTAGCGAAAATTGTAGTAGAAAGTTCAGATATTCGAATTTTTAATGATGAAGCATACCGTAATGCGGGGTTTGAAATTGTAAATGATATTTCAGATTGTGATGTGTTATTAGGGGTAAAAGAAGTTCCTTTAGAGGCTTTAATTCCGAATAAAAAATACTTTTTCTTTTCTCATACGATAAAAAAACAACCATACAATCGTACGTTGTTAAAAGCAATGTTAGAAAAGAATATCGAAATTTTCGATCATGAAACAATTGTAAAAGAAAACGGAGCAAGATTAATTGGTTTTGGTCGTTATGCTGGTTTAGTAGGAGCTTATAATGGTTTTAGAGCCTTAGGTTTACGAGAAGAATTATTTAACTTACCAAAAGTTGAAACACTTGCCGATTTAAATGCTGTAAAAGCGGAACTTGACAAAATTACGGTACCAAATATTAAAATATTATTAAGCGGTACAGGTAAAGTTGCGCAAGGGGCGAAAGAAATTTTAGATTATTTAAAGATTAAACAAGTTAGTGATGCATTGTATTTAACTGCTGATTTTTCTGAACCTGTATATTGTATGGCTGATGTTATGGAGTATAACAAGCGAACAGACGGTAAGGTAGGAGATAAGTATGCTTTTTATAAAGACCCGAGTGGTTATGAAAGTAATTTTATGCCATATGCTAAGGTAACAGATTTCTTTATTGCTGGTCATTTTTATGGTGACGGTGCTCCATATTTATTTACAAGAGAAGATGCAAAACAGGCTGATTTTAAAATTAAATATGTTGCTGATGTGTCTTGTGATATTGATGGACCTGTAGCATGTACTATTCGTCCTTCAACAATTGTTGATCCTATTTATGGGTATAACCCTGAAACGGAATTAGAAATTGATTTTAGAGATGAAAAGGCTATTACTGTAATGGCTGTTGATAATTTACCTTGTGAATTACCAAAAGATGCTAGTGAAGGCTTTGGTGAAATGTTTTTAGAAAACGTGATTCCTGCTTTTTATAATAATGATAAAAATGGAATTTTAGCAAGAGCTAAAATGACAACAAAAGATGGTAAATTAGCCGAACGTTATTCGTATTTACAAGAGTATGTTAACGGAAAAGAATAAAAACAAAATTTCGCTTTAGCGAGGTTTTTTATAAGCTAATATATGTTACCAGATAAACAGTTTTTAATTGATACTGCTAAAATGAGAATGCCTTTTGGTAAGTATAAAGGAACTTATTTAGTTGATCTCCCAGAGCATTATATCGTGTGGTATAAGAATAAAGGATTCCCTGAAGGAAAGCTAGGTAAAATGATGGGGTTGGTATATGAATTACAACTGAATGGTTTAGAGGAGATATTACGGAAAATTAAATCGAATTTTTAATTTTAAATATATTTATCATAAAAAAAGAGCTTTTTTAAAAGCTCTTTTTTTATGAATATTATTAAAACAAAAAGATGTTCTTTGCTATTATTTTAATGAGATATTGTAAGTTAATCCAGCCGAAAAGGTTGTAGAATCTCCTAAATTTCTTCCATCGATTACTTTACCGAAGCCTAAGCTGACTCCTAATTTAGGAATAATGTTTTTATAAACAGTCAGTCCGACTCTGCTATAATCTACATTTGTTTCTGGAAAATTACCTGTAAAACCAGGACCTCCAATATCTACTCCTTCTTCAGAGTTTGAAAAATCTGCCCATGCCTCAATATAAATAAAACTACTTGCATAGCCAATTTTACCGGTAGTAACAAAAGAATTTGGTACTCCAAATTCGCCACCAGGGGTTAAGTTGTTATCAGCATCACCTCTAAAGTTATACGCTGCTAAAAGCGTAGAAAAGAAACCACTATCTGTATTTAAATGTAAACCTGCCGTTACATCAATACCAAAAGCACCACTACCAACAGATAGAATTCCGTTTGGTTCATATCCTGTTGGAATAACAGCCGTTACTCCTGTAATAATATTTAAATCTGCTTTTTTGAAATTAAATTTATGAGCATTTAATTTTAAAGCTATTGATATATCTTGTAATTCAGCTATTGAGTTTTCTCCATTTACAGGGTCTGCACCACCACTGGTATTATCTGCAGAGATAAAAGGTACGTTTATCACAGCCGATAAACGATCTGTAATACCATATTTAGCATAAAGAGAAAATATATTTTGATTTATTTCATCATGAACAGGAACCGCATCTGCTTTCACATCTGCTAGATAAAATTTGTCAAAGCTGCTTTTTGAATAAGAAGCGGTTACGGATAGATCACCTTTTTTAGGTGCAAAACCATCTAATAATCCTTGTGCATTCACTGTGTTGGTAATTGCTATTATGATAATAGATAACAATAATAAAGTTGTTTTTTTCATGGTAAGTTTTAATTATTTTTACACTCAGTCGATCTATTTTTTTAAGATTACAAAAAAAACTATTTTTCTTCAGGTACGACTCGAAGTGTTTTATATACTGAAAAAAGGATCCATAAAAAACTTCCAAATCCAATAGAAAAAAACCAAGCTTTTTGATCTGTAAAGGAGGTGAAACTTTGCTTTAGTGTTTGCAGTGGTGTTGTAAAAATATCCCAAGAGTTAAAACGTAAGAAACGACCTAAATAGATACCAAAACCACAAAGAAAAGTAACTGCGACTATAAAATGATTAGCAATAGTTAGTGTCCAATTTTCTTGTACAATTTTATAAATAGTATGCATAGAAACAATTGATAAAAGTAAGCCTGTATTCGCAAAACAAAATATCATAAATAAATCATACCAAATTAAGGTCGATTTTAAATGGTGCAAATGAATAAAATCTGTTATCATATAGGGAGCATTAGGTAAAATGAGTAACCAAATACTTGTGCTTACTATGATTTTTGCTTTAGTAAGTTGTCTTTTTTTTAGTACTTCTGATAACACATATGGAATACTAGCCAAAAAGAGGTTCCATAATAAAAAACTAAAGAATATAGACTGAGTAAGTAGTGCTCTTAGTAATTGCGTTACCACACAAAAGAGAATAAGTAAACTAATTATTTGTTGTTGTTTTGTGAATTTTATAAAGATCATTTTTATAAATTGATTTTAAATATAGAAAAAAGAGATACCGATTAAAGCACTAATTATTACTGTTGTTATAATAGTAAAGACAATTCTTTTTTCCTTAGTAGTGATGTTTATCAAATTCAGGATTATTTGTGATATACACCATGAAAGGAGGCAAATAATAGCGAGTATCATGACTAGTATTAGGCTACATAAAATCATTTTTTTATTTTTATAATTGAAGTCCTCATACCTTGGTTATTTTTTTATCAATAAGTATAATAGTAATAATTCCCATGGTATATGCTACTAAATCACCAATGCTAAACGTGCTACCGAAAATGATGTTTGCAGTTTTGTTGTGTCCAAGTCCTAGTAGATTTAGGAAAGTTGTTAATTGTAAAAACTCTATTATAAATGAGAATATTAAAACCGCAATACCGAGTTTAATTGGGGCTATCTTTAAAAATGATTTCGCAAAACAGTACACTACAATTACGGCTAGAAAATCACCAAAAGTATGACGGATAAAACCTGTGGTTTGTACGACTAAAACTTCTGTTAGTAATAACAAAATAAATGCGATGAAATAATTGAAATTGAATTTCATTTTGATACTTTTTTTATATTTAATAAAGATGAGCTAAAGCCAAAGGCTATATTTTTATCACTTCGGATGTAGCTCATTCTAAACAGTAAGTTAATTAATCGTTTTGCCAATCAATTTTTCGTGAAGCATACATAACGGAAGCTAGAATGGTAAATAACCCAATACTACCTACTAGTAAAGCATAGTTTTCTAACTGAATTATTATAAAAATAAAAGCATATAAAGCAGTTAAAGAAAGTGCGATGAAGAACGGGAATTTTAGTCCTTTTAAAATTGATTTCGAATAGAGCGATATTAATGCTATTACCGCAATTCCTGAGATTATATAGGCTTTCAGAAAACTACTATGTTCTGAAATAGAGATAAGTAACGTATAAAACATTGTTAAGGCAATACCAATCATTAAATATTGAAAGGGATGTATAGAAATTTTACTCATTGTTTGAATTAAAAAAAACACTAAAAAAGTTAATCCAATAACTAGAAATCCATATTTTGTAGAACGTTCACTTTTTTGATATTCATCTACAGGTATCATAAAATTGACACCGAAAGCATACTCTTTTAAATCAGGAATTTCATTAAAAGATTGTTGAGGGAAAGGCCTATTAATATCTAAAATTTTCCATTTTGCATTGAAACCAGTATCAGAAATTTTATTAGAATTATAGGGTAGATATTCTCCTAAAAAATTAGCAGTTTTCCAGTCAGATTTTATGTTTATATTGGTTTCTTTTCCAACAGGAATAAATCGAATTTGTTTACTTCCATTAATACTTATGTTTAGGCTAAATGAAACATCTTTCTTTTCAGGAACATCCTCTTTATTTATAAATTTACTTTCTAGTTTATGTAAATCAACATTGTTATTATTATAGTTTCTATTTGTATTCCTATTTTTATATTTTGAAGTAAATGAATACGAGTTTTTATTCATTTTTATTTCGACCAAACTGTTAACACCTTTTAAATTTGAAGTTTCAATAATTAACCTAGCCTTATTCCAAAGTATATCTTCTTTGTTAACTTCAATTTCGCTAAAATCGGGTTGCGGAAAACTTCCAGAGATACTAATCTCACTCTTATAAACTGCAGTTTTATAAATACCACGTTTCTTTTCTTCGGGGTTTATGGTTGATTTTATGTCTAATGTTTTGGGGAAGAAATATCCGTAGTTAATGGCTTCAACCATTTCGGTTTGTACTTCTTTTGTTTTTTGATTTACAATCGATTTCTTGTGGTATGTTTTGTAGGGGATTTTTAAAATAGGGCCATACAGTAAAACTTCTTTTCCCCATTTTTTATTTATTTCTTGAACAACTTCTTCTTGCCTATTCATGCGTTCATGAATTAAGCTTTTAATGAATGATAATGGAATTAATAAGATCAATATTAAAAAACCAACCATAAGCATTCTAGCGGTGATTGAAGTTTTAACCCATTTTCCCAATTTTCCATTTTGTTTGTTTGATATTTCCATAGTTTGTTTATTTAAAAGAACTTTGAATTTCAAAGTTAAAGTGTAAAAAAATATTATTTATTTTTAATTAGTTTTTCTAAAGCTTCTATATGCTTCTTAAATTCTTGTTTTCCAATATCGGTTGCATAATATCTTGTATTTGGTTTTCTACCAATAAATTGTTTTTCTACTCTAATAAATTCAACTTTTTCTAAAGCTTTGGTGTGGCTAGCTAAGTTACCATCGGTAGCTCCCAGTAGTTCTTTTAAAGTTGTAAATTCAGCATATTCATTAACCATAAGAACCGACATGATTCCTAGTCGTATTCTGTGATCAAAAGCCTTATTAATATTTAGAATAATATTTTTCAAAAAACTATTTTTTTTCGTATTTAAAATACATTAATATACCGTAAACAATATGCATAACTCCAAAGCCTAGTACCCAAAACCAAAATCCATAACCAATAAAGTACGATGCTAGTAAACCAAGAATAATTTCGATATATCCTAAATATTTAATGTTTCCATAGGTATATTTAGAGGCGTTAATTAAGGCGAATCCGTAAAATAATAACATTAATCCACCAGTTTGTCCATATCGTCCCTGACTTAAAATGATAATCACATAAATACCGCCAGCAATTAAAGGAACAATAAAACTTGCTAATAACCGTCTAGTTGTTGGATCCCATATTTTAACACTATTTTTCTTTGCTTTTTTAGTTGTTAAAAGAATAGCAGTACCTACACTGGCAATTAATACTAGAAACAAATCTAATAAAGCATATCTAAACACCCAGCCATCTAACAATAACGTACCACTAGAATGATTAAGTACTAACCAATAAGCGAAAGCAGCACCAATAAGTGCATAAACACCTGCCATAATACCTGATAAGCCGCTTAAAGAAATAAATCTAGATGATTTATTCATTAAATTTTTAATTTCTGAAATATCTTTTAAGTAATCTTCTGAATTCATTTTTAAAGAACTTTGAATTGCAAAGTAAAAGTTTTTATTTTATATTGACAAGTAAAATATTTAATTTATTTTTAAAGCATGAAACCTGCAGAAGAATATATACTAAAACAAGAAGAGCCGTTAAGGTCAATTTTATTACACTTACAAATTTTAATAGAAACAAATTTTAAGGAAGTTGAATTGCTATATAAATGGAAGCTTCCATTTTATTATTTAAAAGGGAAACCTCTATGTTATTTTAATGCAACAAAAAAAGGATTTGTTGATGTTGGATTTTATTCTAAAACGACTCTTAAAGCATATAATGAGCATCTAGTTTTAGAAAAAAGAAAAGCCGTAAAATCTCTTAGATATTATTGCCTAAAAGAAATTAATAAAGAGGTATTAGTTTCCGTTTTATTGGAAGCTTATAAAGTACGAGAGAAATAAAATTATAGGATTAAAAATTCTAACACAACTTCTTTATCAATAATTAAATATACTTCTTTGCTATTTTTAGGCGGAGTAATACTAACAATTACTGTATTTTTTTTAAAAGTAATCGTAGGTTTTTTAGCATATTTAGAACCTCTAAAGCCACAATAAATTGTTTGATTTGGGCTAATGTTTTTAAGTGTAAAAGAAATAGGAGTATTGGCTTTTTTGTAAATTATACCTGAGGTTGGTTTTATCAGTTCATATTTTTTACTAAGAAATGAAGAGGCGTATATTGGTTGGTTAAAATAAGCCTCTAAGCTCATTCGTTTTACACGTAATTGCCACAATGAATCTTCTGGAAAATGAGTTAAAAAATACTTTTCTTTTGGTATGTTGTAATAATAATCATTAAAATTACGTTGCCAATTACCATTCATTACTGCGCCAGCTGCCCAAGTAGCATCAATATATATCCATTTGTTAGCAATTTTTACGGCATTCCAAGCATGATTAGCACGGTTTTTTATTTTACCGATATCATTAGAAGAATTTCTAACATAGCCTTTTATAACTTCATTTTCAATATTTAAAAGAGAACATATTTTACTAAATGTTTGTGCATAACCTTCGCAAACGGCACTTCTATTTGATAAAGTTTTTGTAACAATGGCCTCTTTTATTGCCTTAATTTTTGATTGCTTTTCATCTTCATTTCTGTAACGAAAGCTTACTTTTTTTTGCGTGGGATCATAAAATTCTTCTAAATTATAGCTAATGTTAAATGACAGCCAAGTAAATATAGCTCTAACCTTTTCTTCTTCAGAATTAAAATCAGTAGCAATTTTATTAGCTAATTTATCAGCAGTAATTAATTTAGGGTACGTCTTTATCTTAGTATCTACAGAAGAAAAATCTTGAGCAGATAAAGAAGACATTGTAAGTAGTAAAAGGAAATAAAGTTGTTTCATATAAAAGTTTAAAACAACTTTATTTATCAAAAATTGTGCCTATAAATTATTTATCGTTTTTCTAATGGCAACTAAGTTGGTAAGTAATTTTTCTAAATAATCTAGATGTAGCATATTAGCTCCGTCACTCTTAGCATTTGCAGGATCGAAATGAGTTTCAATAAATAAACCATCAACATTATTTACAATACCAGCTCTTGCAATCGTTTCAATCATATCTGGTCTACCACCAGTAACTCCGCTTGATTGATTTGGTTGCTGTAATGAATGTGTTACATCTAAAACAGTAGGAGCATACTGACGCATTGTAGGAATTCCTCTAAAATCAACAATCATGTCTTGATAACCAAACATAGTTCCTCTGTCTGTTATCCATGCTTTTGGGTTTCCAGAATCATGTACTTTTTTAACTGCATGTTGCATTGCTTCCGGACTCATAAATTGTCCTTTTTTTAAATTCACAACTTTACCCGTTTCTGCTGCAGCTACGACTAAGTCGGTTTGACGAACTAAGAACGCTGGAATTTGCAAAACATCAACATATTCAGCAGCTTTATAAGCGTCTGAAACTTCATGAATATCTGTTACAGTAGGAACATTAAAAGTTTCAGAAACCTTTCTTAAAATTTTCAATGCCTTTTCATCACCAATTCCTGTAAAACTATCAATTCGACTACGATTTGCTTTTTTAAAACTTCCTTTAAAAATATAAGGAATTTCTAGTTTATCAGTAATCGTAATTACTTTTTCAGCAATTCGCATAGCCATTTCTTCACTTTCGATAGCACAAGGACCTGCTAAAAGGAAAAAATTATTAGAATCTGTATATTTTATATTCGGAATAAGTTTTAAGTCCATCATTATAAATTTTCAACAAAATTAAGAAATTAAATTGGCTATATTTAGCCTTTTAAATTAAATAAGAATCAATACGATAAATAGAATCTGATGAAAAGAATAATATATGTATCGGCATTTGTTGCCACGTCGATGTTATCATGTCAAACAATAAAAAAAGATACTCAAAAATTAGCCATTAACACCACGGAAGTTTCAATAGAAAATGAAGAAAGTTTAATTAGTATTGACTCATCTCTTGTTAAAAAACACTTATACACTTTAGCTTCAGATGAAATGGGAGGGCGTAAGCCAGGAACTGAAGGGATGGAAAAAGCAACTAAATATATTGAAAAGGAGTTTAAACGAATTGGTTTAAAAACTTTTTCAGGATTAGACACCTATCGCCAAGAATTTACTCATAAGGGAATTAAAATGAGTAATATTATTGGAGTTTTAGAAGGAAGGAGTAAAAAAGATGAATTTGTAATTGTATCTGCACATCACGATCATTTGGGAACAAAAAAAGATGGAGAAGGAGATAGAATTTTTAATGGAGCGAATGATGATGCTTCTGGTGTTGTAGGAGTTTTATCATTAGCTGAGTATTTTACTAAGAAAGGAACAAATGAACGCAGTATTTTGTTTGTGTGTTTTACGGCAGAAGAAATGGGCTTAATCGGATCAAAACATTTTGGTAAAGGAATTGATGCTACTAAGTTTGTTGCAGGGATTAATCTAGAAATGATAGGGAAAACTCCAAGTTTCGGACCTAACACCGCTTGGTTAACTGGTTTTGAACGTTCAGATTTCGGTAAAATTATTCAAAAGAATTTAATTGGTACAGGTTATAAATTATTTCCAGATCCATATAAGAAATTCAATTTATTTTTTAGATCAGACAATGCTTCTTTAGCGCGTCTAGGTGTTCCATCTCACACCTTTTCAACTTCACCAATAGATGTAGATAAAGATTATCATAAAGTATCAGATGAAGCAGAAACATTAAATATCACCGTGATTACTGAAACGATTAATGCAGTAGCTAAAGGAACCGAAAGTATTATTAAAGGAAAAGATACCCCTACAAGGGTCGTTATTGAAGAATAAATTTTAGGACATATAGTTAGTACTTAAAAGAGCCTTTCGGGCTCTTTTTTTATTTAAAGAAATAAAGTACATTATTATATTCTTCATTTAATGAGAGGTTTAGTCTTTTAATTGTTAAAACTTTATTAAATTTTTATTATATTCGAAACGTTTTAATCAAAACCCTTCAAAGTTATGAAAAAAAAAATATTAAGTTTAGCTATAATATTGGCTATGTTTTCTTGTTCTGATAACGAAATATTAGAAGCTCCAGAAAAACAAAAAGAACAACTTACCAAAAAAGAAATTAATACAATTATTAAAAGTTCGTTAAAATCTACAGGCGATTTTAATTGGACCTCGCAAGAAGCTCACACAATTTGGAGTGCTGTAAAACATGGAGAAAATATCTTAACTATTGGTTACGGTACTTCTAAAAATAATTTCGCAAGAAGCGCAGAGGCAGATAATATTAAAGATGAGTTAATTCAGTTAGTGCATAATTTAGAAAAAACTTCAGCAAAGGGAGCGAGTGAGTTATATGTAAACGAAACGATTAATGTTATAGATATAAAAGTAACGAATAAAGAAACGATTGAATCTTTATTAAGAGATAGTAGAGTACGATATATAGAACCAGGTAATTATAATTTTTTAGAGTCAAATTCTCAAGCTCGTTCTTCTTCATCAAGCGGTTCGGGTTGCGGATATGGTACAGCGACATTAAGTACAAATGATTATCGTACTGTTTCACCAGGAGCCAGAGTACCTTGGTCTTTTGATGCTCATAATATTCCGGATGCTTGGAATTATAGTACTGGAGCAGGAGTAACTGTAGCTGTTATTGATTCTGGTTTATCACCTCAACAGCAATGGATGAATCAGTATTTTAATGATGGGTATTCTTCAGGAAGAACCGTTCAGAAATATGGAACATTTGTAGACTCTTGGTGGGCTTGGTCTAACAATTATGATGGAGTAAATGATAAATGTGGACATGGTACTAAAATGGCTGCCGTAGCTACAGCACCTAGGAATAATGATAACTTACCAGTAGGAGTAGCTTATAATGCTAATTTAGTAACTTATAGAGCTGTTGAAAATGTAATTATTAATGATTACCACGAAAAAAGAGGAGTTGTTGAAGCTTTAACAGCTTTGGCAAATAGAAGTGATGTAAAAGTAATTTCTACGTCAATAGGGTCACCTTTTAGTATCGGTAATGTTTCTGATGCAATTAAATATGCACATAGTAAAGGTAAAATGATTTTAGCAGCTGGTGGTACTTCAACTTCGTTTACTACTTGGTATGGAGTGATTTTTCCAGCGAGTATGTCAGAAACTGTAGCTGTAACTGGTGTAAAAGAAAATCAATATAATAAATGTGATGTTTGTCATACAGGATCTCAGATCGATTTTACTGTTCAAATGCAAAGAACTAATGGAACAGATAATAAAGTACCAGTATTAAGCTATTATAATGGTCAAGCTAATTATGTAGGAGGGTCATCGGTTGCTACAGCAACAACAGCAGGTATTGCTGCTTTAGTATGGTCTAAACACCCATCTTGGTCTCGTGCACAAGTATTACAAAAAATGAAAGAATCCGCAGATTTTTATCCGAATAAACATTCTGAATTTGGATATGGAAATATTGATGCTCTAAAAGCTGTTCAATAAAAAAATCAACTAACTAACCTAAGAAAAACCTCGATTATTCGAGGTTTTTTGTATTTTTATAAGGTATGATTATTGATGTAACACTGTAAAAATTTATTATGAAACAATTAAAGTATCTTTTATTAATCCTTATTGTAGGATGTTCCTCTACGAAAGTGGTATACGATTATGACAGTAAAACAGATTTCGGACCTTATAAAACATTTAATTTTTTCGAAGATGCAGGTGAAGGTTTGAACGAATTAGACGTAAAGAGAGTTACAAATGAGCTCACAATGGGGCTACAGCAGAAAGGAATGAAATTATCAGATACACCAGATCTGTATATCAACATTTTCTCAAAAGAAAGTAAATCTGTAAATAGAAATACTATTGGCCTTGGAATAGGAGGGGGAGGTAATGTAGGGTTTGGTATTTCAGGAGGAATACCTATTGGAAGGAAGAAAATAAATCAGCAGTTAACAATTGATTTTGTAGCGAGTAAAAATAATGAATTGCTATGGCAAGGAATAGCAAATGGAGAAATAAAGGAAAGAACCAATCCAAAAGAAAGAGTCGTACATTATCAAAAAGTAATTGAAAAAATATTAACTAATTATCCTCCTAAGAAATAGTAAAGAATAAAAAAAACCTCCAAATATTTGGAGGTTTTTTTTATTCTAAGATTCTAAATGTTTTAGAATTGGTAACGAAGCCCTAAACCTAAATCAGAATTAAAGCCATCATAAAAACCACTAAAACCAATCTCTGGTCTATAATCTAAAGAAATCACTAACGGAATATCGAAGTTGTATTCTATTCCTACTACACCTGCTGCAAATATGGCGCTATTACCACTAGCAGAGGCGATACCACCACCAGCACCAGCAAACCAATTAAATTGATTTTCTAACTGCCACACCCATTGGTACAGCCCGGTAGCTTTAAAAGCATTACCTTTTCTAAAACCTAAATCAATTTCTAATCGATTAGAATCACTTAACTTTCTTTGGTAAGAAATTTCACCACCAAAACCACTGTTGTCCCCAAAACGAATACCAATAGCATTGTCTGCAATATCTTGTGCATTGGCTGTTAAAGCCGATATGGTTAAAAATCCAATAAATAAAAATAGTTTTTTCATAATTTTAAATTTAATTATTTTAAAAGTAATACCTACTAATGTAGCTGCAAAATTAGTTAATTATTAATCGTTTTCCTTTAGAATGACTACTAAATTCAGGAGCATACATGTTTTGTATAGTTGTAATCCCATTACTGAAATTTCCAGCATTATTTACTCGAACATCATATTCAAAAACATAGACTCCTTTAGGTAAACGATCGAAGAAGAAATTTGTTGCAGCATCTTTCGTTGCTTGGTAATAGCCTAAACCATCTTGCCATTTGTATTGTGAAAGTACATTTACAGGTTCTACACCACTAGCTCGCATATCTTTCATGTGAATAAATTCCATATCTCTATCTGAACGAAGTTCTATTCTTACCGTAATTAAATCGCCAACTTTTAAGTCTGTTTTATCAGTAATTTTGATAAGTTGTTTTCCAGTATCAGTATTTATTTTTTTGAATAATTTTTTGGTTAATTTTAGTGGAGTTTCAGCGGATGTAATTTTATCTAAATCTTCAAAATACTGCCAATACAATCCTCCCCAAGCAATCCCTTTTCCTTTTTTAGATATGGTTACTTCACCCATGGTAGGTTTAATTTCATTTCCACTCCATGATGTTTTAAAATAACCCGTTCCTGCCTCTACCTTTATATTTTCTAGCTTAGCAGGTTCAATTTTTTGATTCCCAATTTTAATATCAACCATATCGGTTATAGAAAGCCAATCACTTCCTTGTAATAACAACGCGTAAACAGCTTCGGTAGTAGCTTTGGTTGTTTTCCAACGATTGGTTTGCTTGTTTTTAAGTAACCATATTTTTAGGTTATCAATTGTTTTGGTATCATTTTCAATTTCGGAAAAAGCTTCTATTAATAAGGCTTGTGTTTCAATAGGAGCTTCATAAAATCGATAACCAGTAACATTACTTTTCCAATACATTCCTAACTCATTAGAAGTAATACTATTTTCTTTTAATGATCTGATTATTTTTGTAGAAACAGGTTTATTACCTTCTCTAAATTGAATTAAAGCAATTTGACCTTTAGCGTATAATTGATAGTCATTCCAATAAGTAGCTGATTGGTTTTTATAGTATACAATCGCTTTTTTCGTTGTGCTAGAAGTATTAACTTCTTTATAAAAACTACGCATGTATAAATACTGAATAGTAAAGCTACTTAGCTGATTCTTTTTTAAGTAGTCTTGGTATTTATCAATTCCCTTTATAGCTTTTATCTTATTCGCTTCTTTCAACAAGTCATTGTATTGTGCTACTATTTCTTTATCTAAAAAACGAATAGCATCGGCAAGCATTTTACTAGTGTTGCTATCAAAATTATTTATACCTAGTTTTTTTAAATGACCAAACCCACTAACAATGTGTTGTGTAATATATTTATTAGGATAATTCCCACCTTTAAACCAGGGGAAACCTCCGTTACTCATTTGCATATTTTTAAGCTTGTTAATAGCTCTTTGTTGCTCATTATTCATTTTGTTTAAATCGAATAACAACGCAATACGTTTCTTTTGTTCCGTTTCTGATTGTGCATCACGCAACCAAGGAGTTTCTTGAATAATAAGCGATTTTAATTCCTGATTTTTTTCAAGACTAGATAACAAAGCATCGCTTGATTTCCATTGCTTAAATACTTCTTGAATTCTTGGATTTGAATTTGCAATATGACTCGCCAATGTATTTGCATAATAACGGGCAAAAGTTTGTTCGCTGCACTCATACGGATATTCCATTAAATAAGGTAAGGCTTGCACAGCATACCAAGCTGGGTTTGATGTTACTTCTAAGGTTAATTTATGATGTTTTAAAGTCGTAGAAGTATTGCCTTTTAACTTATCTAGCGTAAATGTTTTTGTTTGATTTGAACGTACCCACATTGGTAAAGTTTCAGTAACTAACATTCGGTTAGATAATACGGGTAACACGTTTTGTTCTCCGTCAGAAAAATCACCTGCTTTGGCGATGATTTTATATTGAACTGCTTGGATGTTATCAGGAATAGTTAGATTCCAAGAAACATTTGTGTTACCATTTGTGTCAACATTGAAAGATTGATTTTTTGTTGAATCATCTAATAGATTAATATCTTTTCCTGTAATCGCATCTGTTAAAATTAATTGAGAGACACCTTGCAGATTTTTATCTGATAAGTTTGAAATTTTAGCACTCAGCGTTATGTTATCACCTTCTCTTAAAAACCGTGGAGCGTTCGGTATAATCATTAACTCTTTTTGAGTTATGGCTGTTAGCGTTTTAGTTGCTGATTGTAACTCTTTAGTATGTGCTAATAATTGCAATTTCCACTTAGTTAAGGCTTCTGGAGTCGTAAAACTAAAAGTGATGTTTCCTTTTTTATCTGTAGTTAAATGCGGAAAAAAGAAAGCCGTTTCTTGTAAGTTTTTACGGATTTTAATTCCTTTTAAATATGTTTTTGTAAATTCATCTTCAGATAAATTATCTGAAGTTACAGCAAGTCCAGTAATAACAATTTCATCTAAGGAATTTTCTTCTTCAGCGGCTTCACTTTGTATATTTATACCAGCAACTCTTCCTTCTAATTTTTGAACCATTTTTGGTGAAGAAGAGTTTATTAAACCATTTCTACTCCTCATCAATGTTCTTGGTCGATTATAACCAAACGTAAACCCAAACCAATTTATTCGATCGTATTGTTGATTTTTATAATGATTATTAGAATAGTTGCTATTAAAAATTCGGAAATGTTCATTTCCAAAACTATGGTGTGCGTTTGATGTATTTCCTCGCGAATAATAGGTTGCCGTAGTTATTGGATTGAATTGCCAATTATGAGGCTTAAATTCATCTAAAGAAGCATCGTACATACTTGCTAGAACTTCGGCAGTAACTT
>CBDTZS010000074.1:0-15498 GCA_965364955.1 uncultured Tenacibaculum sp.
TTCTTAGGTTATTCCCAGCTTGAGTACGTTGAGAAATTGTTTTTAATCTATTGATCCCTTGTTTTTCAATGTATTTTTCTAATAAATTTGTTGTAGGATTTCGAAACCTATAAGAAACATACCAATATTTGTTAATGTCAGGTTTATCAGTTCCTTTGACTTTTGGTATGTATAATTTAGGGTTTGTAAACAATTTTTGTAAGTATTTTACGGGTACTTTTACGGGTACTTTTACCTTTTTCTCATAAAATAAGTCTTTCATTTAGATTAGTGTTTTCGTGTAACTAATTAAAAAAGAAAGACTTAGTATATGTGCACATAACAGGAGTTGAACCTGCACGTCCTTACGGACACAAGCCCCTCAAGCCTGCGCGTCTACCAATTCCGCCATATGTGCATAAACTAAAAAAGTTAAGCAGATGCTTAACTTTTTTGTGACCGGGCTGGGGCTCGAACCCAGGACCCTCTCCTTAAAAGGGAGATGCTCTACCAACTGAGCTACCAGGTCATTGCTTCTTTGTGAAAGCGGTTGCAAATATACAATTGTTCTTTAAATCTAAAAAGCTTTTTTGTAATATTTTTTGCTCATATTTGTAACTACTTAATTATTAGTTTATGAAAATAGTTTTGATAGGGTATATGGCTAGCGGGAAATCTACAATAGGTAGTTTATTAGCAAAAAAAATGAATTTTTCTTTTATTGATTTAGATAATTACATAGAAGAGAAGGAGAAAATGACAGTGTCAGAAATATTTGATAAGAAAGGAGAAATTTATTTTAGAAAGAAAGAGCACTTGTATTTAAAAGAGTTAACAACCTTAGATGAAAATATTGTTTTAGCATTAGGAGGAGGTACCCCTTGTTATGCAGGTAATATGGATATAATTATCGAATCTAAAAATACTGATGCGGTGTACTTAAAAACAAGTATTACGACCATTGTTAAAAGATTAGTAAGTGAAAAAAGTCAAAGACCTCTAGTCGCTAGACTAGAAAAGAATCAATTAGCAGAATTTGTAGCTAAACATTTGTTTGAGCGAAGCTATTTTTATAATAAATCGAAGTTTAAATTAACGGTAGATAATAAAAAGATAAATGACATTGTTGAAGAGTTACACTTGCTGTTAAGTTAAATAAACAACGGTCTCGCTACTTTTAAATTCAACAACTACATGTTCTTTTATTGAAGTAGAAAGAGAAATACCTTTAAAATCAGCTTTTACAGGATATTTTTTATGGTTTCTATTAACTAAAACAGCTGTTTTAAACCTTTTTAAAGGAACATCTAGAAAATGCTTTACAGCATATATTAATGTGGTACCTGAATTTAAAACATCGTCAACTAAAACTAAAGACTTATTTTCATACTGGTCAACAGCTAAAGAAGTTGTAACAGAGTTAATAGGTTTTTTTTTATCTATTAAAACTTTACATAATTGAATGTTTAATGATGAAATTTCAGACAAAACTTCTTGAATATTTTTAGCAAATAAGTAACCATTATTGGCAATTCCTGCAATTATAATTTCAGTTTCATCACTATTGTTTTCATAGATTTGAAAAGCTATTCTACGAATTTTTTGGGCTACTTGGGTATTCGTTAAAATAATACTATCAGCTATAATCATAGGTATTGATTTATTTTAAATGAAAGATATTACAAATTAATATCATTTTATTCAGATTCATCGGAATAATCGTCAATATCTCGACGATCTTTTTTTGTAGGTCTTCCAGCACCTTTCTTTCGATAATAATCTTTTGAATATTTTAGTAATGCTGTTTTATCAAACTCTTCTTTTGGTGTTAAATCTTTTCGGTATAAATCAACTAATTTAGCTCCAACTCGGCTAAGAGGTATATCTAATACCTTTATTTTATAGTTAATTTGATTCTTTCGAATGGTTATTTCTTCGTTACCGAATATATCTTTAGATGGTTTTAAATTTGTTCCATCAATTTTAATATGCCCTTTTTTACAAGCATCAGTAGCTATACTACGTGTTTTAAAAAAGCGGATACACCACAAATATTTGTCAATTCTCATATTAAAAGTTAAAATTTATCTTTTAGTTTTTTACAAAGGTATAAAAATGGTAAATTGCGCGTTAAAATTTCAAGATTAAATGATAAAATTTAAACATCTTTTTTATTCTGCAATAGTAAGTATTCTTTTATATTCTTGTGGAACAGATACTACAACAAACGTTGATAATTTCGATCATGAAGCACAAGCTGTAATTGATAATGATTCTTTAGTTGGTTTTTTAAAGAGCAATTATTATAATGCTATTTTAGATTCGGTTAAAGTAATTGATAATAATCAGATTTCTTTGTTTAATGATTCTAATTTGATTACTAAGGAAGTAAAAGAAAATGAGATTGATTATAAATTATATTATTATGTAAATAGAGTAGGAACTCCTGATCCGGTAAAAGGGTTTCCAACGGTTATGGATTCTGTGTACGCGAAGTATAAAGGACAAACGATCGTAAGAAAAGATAGCTTAAGTCCAGATTTTGACAAAAACACAACATGGTTTTCTTTAAATCTAGTTATTAGAGGTTGGACTCATAGTTTTCCTCATTTTAAAGCAGGGGAGAATGTAACAAATAACGGGCCTATTACTTATATAAATGGTGGTAAGGGTATTTTATTTATACCTTCAGGTTTAGCATATAGAAATATAACTAGAACTGGTATTCCTGCTAATTCTAATTTACTTTTTTATATTGAATTATGGGATTTAGTAGAGAATACAGACGATGATCTAGATGGAGTACCATCTATTTTCGAAGATATAGATGGCGATGGTGACCCAAGAAATGATGATACTGATGGAAATAATATTCCTAATTATGCAGACTTTGATGATGACGGTGATGGTAAATTAACAAAAGATGAAGATGCTAACGGTGATGGTGACCCAAGAAATGATTTTAGTGATCCTAAAAAACCAACTATTCCTGATTATTTGAATAGAGATATTAGATAATATTTAAAGCATAAAAAAAATCCGAAGTTAAAACTTCGGATTTTTTTTATGCTTTATTTTAATGAATTTTATAATCTATAAGATAAACCTACAATAATTTGATTTACTCGTGTATCAAAAGTATTAGCAGTATTTATTAGGCTACTTTCAGTATCAGAAAAAGCTCTTTCCCATCGTATATCTAAACCTAGTTTACCTAAATCAACTCCTGCACCTAATTGCATTCCCATTGAAAAACCATCAGCTTTTACATTTTTAATATCGCTAAGCCCAAAATCTCCATTTATAACATATTGAAAAGTAGGACCTGCAAAAATACGACCAACACTGAAAACTTTTTTCCCTAATAGTACAGGAATATCAATTTTTCTAAATTCATAAGTCGTAGCAGTTGGGTTTGCTGATTTAGGTAGATAAACAACATCATTACTTAATTGTGTATATACTAGTTCTGGTTGAATAAATAATCCAATTACAGGTATTTTACCTCGTAACCAAATACCAGCATGGAAACCTGTTTTACTTTTTGCTCCACTAAGAATGTCGTTGCTTACATTTGTAATTGACTTTGAATTATAATTTACACCACCTTTGATTCCAAATTGTATTTGACTTTGGCTTAATTGAGTTCCTCCTATAAAAAGGAGTACTATTAAAATTACTTTTTTCATATTTATTGATTTTAGTGTAGTATTAAAAACTTGTTTTTTAATGAATTATTGAGTGTAAATAAAAAAAGCATCATTTTTTTATTTAAAAATGATGCTTATAAATTTATGATATGTAAGTTTATTTTCTTGAAATAACTTTCTCTACTGCTTTGATAATGGCCTTATCATTCAATCCGTATTTTTCCATTAACTGCTCTGGAGTAGCAGATTCACCAAAACTATCATTAACTGCAACAAATTCTTGAGGAGTAGGAGTATTGGTTACTAAACAACGAGCAACACTTTCACCTAAACCACCATATTTATTATGCTCTTCAGCAGTAACGATACATCCTGTTTTTGCAACAGATTTTAATATAATATCTTCATCTAAAGGTTTAATCGTATGAATGTTTATTACTTCAGCAGAAATACCTTTTGCTTCTAATTGCTCAGCAGCTTGTAAAGCTTCCCAAACTAAATGACCTGTAGCAACTATTGTTACATCACTTCCTTCAGTAAGTTTAATTCCTTTTCCTATTTCAAAAGGTTGATCAGTCATGAAAACTGGTACTTTTGGTCTACCAAAACGTAAATATACAGGACCATCATATGCTGCAATAGCAAGTGTAGCAGCTTTAGTTTGACTATAATCGCAGGTATTAATAACTGTCATACCTGGTAACATTTTCATCAAACCAATATCTTCTAGTATTTGATGTGTTGCCCCATCTTCACCTAGCGTTAATCCTGCGTGTGATGCACAAATTTTAACATTTTTATCTGAATATGCAACAGATTGGCGTATTTGATCGTACACACGACCTGTAGAGAAGTTTGCAAAAGTTCCTGTAAAAGGAATTTTATCACCAATAGCTAATCCGGCAGCAATACCAATCATATTTGCTTCAGCAATTCCTATTTGAAAGAAACGTTCAGGATGATTGTTTTTAAAATCTCCCATTTTTAAAGATCCTGTTAAATCGGCGCACAATGCTACTACATTAGGATTTGTTTTTCCTAATTCAGTTAAACCATCACCAAACCCAGATCGGGTATCTTTTTTTTCAGTATAAGTATATTTTTTCATCAGTTGTGTTGTGTGAATACGGGTCAAAAATAATCTTTTATAAAAATGTATAACTACAAATTTATTAATTCTTTATAAAGTTTATGAACAGGAAAGCCCATAACGTTAAAATAACTTCCTTCAATTTTAGTAATTGCTATTTTTCCTATCCATTCTTGAATGCCATAAGCGCCTGCTTTATCAAAAGGTTTATAGGTATTTATGTAATAGTCTATTTCATTATTTGTTAGCGGTTTAAATGTAACCGTTGTAGTGTCGTTAATTATTTTTTTGAAATTTTTATTTGAAATACAGATTGAAGTAATTACTTGATGCGAATTATTCGACAACTCTTTGAGCATTTTAAAGGCTTCATTATAATCTTTTGGTTTACCAAGAGCTTTGTTGTTAGACCAAACAATAGTGTCAGAGGTTATTAACAGTTCTTTTTCAGTTAGCTCATTTTCAAAAGGTTTAGATTTTAAATCAGAAAGGAAATCTGTTATTTCAGATTCTATTAAATGATCAGGGTAAATTTCTTCAACTTCTTTTGTCTTGATAATAAAATTTATATCTAAATCTCTTAAAAGCTGTTGTCTTCTGGGAGATTTTGAAGCAAGAATTATAGTGTAATAGGATAATTGATTAGATAACATATTTGAGGAAGTAAGAAATTATAGGAACGCTTAAAACACCTAAAAAATAAGTGATATTTGATATTTTATAGATAAATTTATAATCACCAGCATTTGATGCAGTCATTAAATGATAAATTAAAAATAGTTCCGGAATTGTAGCTAAGAATATAATTATGGTAAGTAAATATGTGTTTTTAACATATATAACAATAACTATAAAAACAATTAAGCAAACAAAAATGGTTATTGCTAATGCAATATTTTTGGCCCTATTTCTCCCTAATAAAATAGGCAGTGTTTTATGCTTGTTTGTATTGTCGTAATTAAGGTTATTAATGTCAATGATTATTTCTCGAACAATATTACTTAAAAAAGAAATAACCACATATAGTAATATAATTGCTTGTAATTTAAAAAACAGATCCCATTGTAATGATGATAAATCTTTAGGGAAGTCAAACCAGCAAACAAATAAAATGACAAAAGATTTTATAAAAGATTTAAGTATATTACTAAAGAATGTTTTTATTCTAACAGTTTTCGAGTAGAAATAAGTAAACGTGTAGCAAAAAATAAAAATTAAACTATAACCCGGTTTTTGAATTTTAAAAGATAATAAAAAACCTAATATTAACCCAAAAATAGCAAAAACGATAGCATATTTTTTTGCTTTTTCTACTGAGAATTTGACTCTTTTCCCTTGTTTTCTGTAAAAATAATTGAATAAATAACCAGAAGCTAGTATTAACATTCCTGAGATTGCTAAAACACTTAAATCATAAAAAGAAAGAGTTGTTTCAAAACCATAACCGTTTAAAAAACAAAACTTAAATAAAAACAATAAAAAGGCAAAGTATAAGAGTCTTTTCCAATGAATAATATTCAGAAAATTGGCTAACATTTAATTAAAATCTTTTTTAATTCTAGCTAAATCTCTTTTACTATCTCTGTCTTTCATTGTTTGACGCTTGTCATGAGTCTTTTTTCCTTTAGCTAAAGCAATATCAAGTTTAGCCCAACCATTTTCATTAATGAAAAGTTTTAAAGGAACGACTGTGTTTCCTTTTGCTTCAACTTCTCTTTCTAATTTTTTTAATTCTTTTTTGTTCAATAATAAACGACGCTCACTTGTAGTCTTATGATTGTAGTGATTGCCAAATGCATATTCTTCAATATACATATTAATAATAAAAAGTTCTCCTTGGTCATTAAATTCGCAAAAGCTTTCTGTTATTCGCGCCTTACTTAGTCTTATCGATTTTATCTCAGTACCAGTCAGTTGAATACCGGCAGTATATTTATCTATAATCTCGTATTCAAAACGAGCCTTTTTATTTTGTATGTTAATCTTTTTCTGCATAATACTTGCAAATATAGCTAATAATTTAAGTGTCTAAAGAAAATTATTAAACTATGATTTTAATCATTATTTATCCTTATTTCTGAAAGTATTTTTGCTTAAGAAATTAAAGTTTATAATTATGAAAAAAGTTTTTTTAAGTATCGTTTTAGGTGTTTTGTTTTTTACAAATATTAACGCTCAAGAAAATTTAAAAAAGGATAAGAAATGGCAAGCTCGTTTTAGATGGGTAAGTGTATTAGCTAATGAATCTGCAACCATAGGAACTATTAGTGGTGATGTTGAAATTAGCAACAATTTTATTCCAGAATTAGATTTTACCTATTTTTTCACTGAAAATATTGCGGCAGAATTAGTTTTAGGAACAAGTAAGCATAATGTGAATGCTGTAAATACTACATTAGGTAATGTAGATTTAGGACATGTTTGGTTATTGCCTCCAACATTAATGGCACAGTATCATTTTAACTTAAGTAATTTTAGACCATATGTAGGTGCGGGTGTAAATTACACATTTTTCTATAATGCTGATCCAGGAGCAGTGGTTGATGTAGCTTATGATAATTCTTTTGGTTATGCAGCGCAACTTGGGTTTGATTATGATTTAGATGATACATGGTTTTTAAATGTAGATGCTAAGTATATAGATTTAAGCTCTGATGTTACTGTAGATGCAGGAATAGCTGTGGTACCAGCCGCAGTTAAAATCAACCCACTTTTAATTGGTTTTGGTGTTGGTATGAGATTTTAAAAATTTTTAAAAATTTAATGAAGGAGCTGCTAATTTTTAGTAGCTCTTTTTTTATTAACATAAATTTATAATTTTGATAGTGTTAAACCTGTAATTTTGAACTTATAAAGAGACCAACCTAAACAAAATTTTATGCGATATATTTTTTTAGTAATTATTTTATCAACAATGGCATGTAAGCCAGAATTTACAGCTCAACAGATTGTTGATAAATCAATAAATAACTCTAACCTAAGCCAAATTTCTACTTCAGAAATTTCTTTTAATTTTAGAAAAAACCATTATAAAGCTCAGAGAAATCAAAGCGATTATGAGTTGTTCAGATTTATAAATAAAGATTCAGTAAATTACAAAGACATTTTATCTAACAATGGTTTTCAACGATATATTAATGATAGTTTGGTTTCTTTGTCTAAAAAAGACCAAGACAGGTATAGTAATTCTGTAAATTCAGTACATTACTTTTCTGTTTTACCTTACGGATTAAATGACCAAGCAGCTAAAAAGAAGGTGTTAAAAAATGTATCAATTAAAGGAAAAGAGTACTATAAAATTCAAGTAACTTTTAGTGAAGAAGGAGGAGGGGATGATTTTGATGATGTGTTTATTTATTGGTTTTCAAAAGAAGATTTTAAACTTGATTATTTAGCTTACAAATATCAGACGAATGGAGGCGGAATCCGTTTTAGAGATATTAAGAAAGAGAGTATTGTAAGTGGAATCCGTTTTGCCGATTATAATAATTACAAGCCTTTAGATAAAAATATTGATTTTTATACTATTGATAAGTTATATGAAGGAGGAAAACTAAAAAAGCTTTCTGAAATTGTGTTAGAGAATATTGAAGTTAGAAATTTAAACTAATAAAAAGGATGAAAACTAATTAATTTTCATCCTTTTTACTAATATTTTTTTATTACTAAAATTGCTTTTAAATGAAATTATAAATAAGCTTGGGTTATTATTATCATTCATTTGTTTATAAAACTCAGTTTTAAAAATTTCATTTGAGGTGAGTAGTATTGCTATAACCAACGACTTATACCATTTTTCTCTGTGTTTCTTTTTGAAAATTTTTGGAATACATTTTTGCCTAATCGTAAGTAGTGATTTCTATATTCTTACTTTCAGCTGTTGGTTTTGAAGTTTGTATTGTTCTATTATATTTTCGGAGCTATCTTATTATTTATTTTCCTTTTAGTATCACTACAGTTATTTTAATTTGTTTGTAAGCTTCATTGTCTCTTTCGTCTAACGTTTTGTTCAATATAAATTCGGGGGACTTTATATTTGAATATTAAAGGGAACCAGTAATGGTTCCTTTTCTTTTTGGTGTTTTTTCCAATATAGATATCTACGTATATTTCACATCACTCAAATTAAAAAAATTAACCTATTGAGTATAGTAAAACCTATTTCGAAGGGTTTTACTATCGTTTTAGTTAAAAATCTGATTTCTTCATATCTATAGTTTTTAAATTTGTACATAAGTTTTAAAGCTTACACGTTTAATTTTGGAAGATCTTTCAAAACCAATATGCCTTCAAGTTTCCCCTTGTTTTTTTCTTCAGTTTTCAAATTTTAGGTAATCAAGAACTAAACTGTTCTATTTAATGTAATTAATTCTCTTTAAAAGAGTCCCATCAAATAGTCACAATAAAATTGTTCCTTCAGTTGCTTTCTTTTTTCATATTTAATGCGGTTAAGTCATTTTAATTTGTTTCTTTTGCCGCTTCATAATTTTGAAGGGTTATGATTAGTTAATTTAGATTATTGTAGAGCTCCTTCGGGAGTTCTACTTTTTTATTTTTTTACTACACTTATTTTAATGTCATTTTTTCTTTATTTCTATTTGATAGTGTTTAAGTTTGTTGCTTAACAATTTTGTTTTTTATGGAATTCTCTTTTATTAGGAGAAAATTAAAGAAATTAGAAAAGAGATTTCAATTGGAATACACTTTAGCGGTCAGCAACTTGAATATCTTGCCGAATTAATTGAAAATAAAATATTGAAACCCATTATTGATACAGTTTTTCCTTTTGTAGAAACCCAAAAGGCTTTAGATTGCTCTATGTTTGGAAGAGCAAAAGGAAAAATTATTATTAAAATGAAATAAAATCGAGGGCCAACACAATATCTAAAGTCATAGCACCTTCTGGGATACTACGTTTCATTGCGCCTAGACATTAAACAAATTAAACGAATGAAATATATAATAGAAGAAGGAAGTCTGAAAAAATCAAAGTGGATGTTTATATTTATAGGGTTTTTTCTAATTATGATGAGTAGTTTCGATTTATACAACTACCTAGAAACAAATGAATTTGTGTATAAATACCCAGGGGATTGGGATAAAGTTTTATTACTTCCTGTTGGTGTATTTTTAATTATTCGATCTAGAAAATTTGTGGTTAGATCTAGGGATTTATTTATTGAAATCTCTAGCGATCAGTTAATATACCGAGCGGTACGTTCAGATTCAGTTCATAAAATTTCTTTATCAAGTATTGAAAAAATACAAAAAAAAGATGAAAAAATTATTCTTATAACCAAAGAGCTAACGAAGTTTATTATTGGAGACTTTAATAAGACTCGTATAAGAGATGATAAAAGAAAATCCATTACGAAATCTTTAATGGATTTAAATGATGACCTAAGCTCAAGAATTAAAACTAATTAATCTAATAGAAAATAGGGCATTCAGAGCTTTACGAAAGTTCAATGTTATTTATCAACACCGCCAAATCGCTGATTTGGCTCAGAGCAAACTCGAAAGTTTATCTATTTCTATTGTCTTGCCATATTATACTAATAATTAGGAAGTAATTTGCAATGATTTATTCCCCAAAAAACAATAAAATCTACATAATTTAATGGATATTAAAGACCCTTTTATATTTTTTACTTTGCTAATAATTGCAAATATAATTTCTTTTGTGTTAAATATCGTTGTTAGTAAAATTTGGGATAACATATATAAATACGATACATTTATCACTAGAAAAGAGTTGCTTTTTTCAGTAGTAACCTTAGCTATAAATGTCTTGATAGCGATTCCTGGTTTTATATTATGGTCTAAAGAAGTGATTGTGTTTTCTAACGATAACTTTCTACTTTCCTTTATGGGGCTTTTTTTTCTAATGGATTTTCTAATGTATCTATTGCATTGGTTTTCTCATAATATAAGCTACTTAAAAAATATTCACTCTAAACATCATGAACATTCAGTTAAATTCAATGCTGTTAGTTTGTATTATATGTCACCATGGGAATCTATATTTTTTGGGTTGTTATTGACTGTAATAGCTATCTTATTTTCTTTTAATCTTTATAGCTTTATATTCTTTTTAGTTTTTAATTGGTTTTATGGAGTAATCACACATTTAAATGTAAAGAAAAGTAAACCTTTGTTTTTAATCTTTACAACCAATACTTTCCATAAGAAGCACCATCAATTAAATAATAAAAATTATGGATTTTATACAACGTTATGGGATAAAATTTTTAAAACGGAAACAAAAGAGGAATAACAATATTAAAAGGGTAACTAGTTTATTTTATAGAGAAAATAAAACAGTTTGATTCTTACTATAAATTCTACTAACTTGCTATCGAATGTTATCTGGTTTTTTAATTCGGGTTCTTAAAATGGTTATAAGTGAATTTAAAAAGGGAATATGATTATGTTATCGTAGGAAGTGGTTTTGGAGGTTCCGTTTGTGCTTTACGACTATCAAAAAAAGGATATAAAGTTTTAGTAGTTGAAAAAGGAAAATGGTTTAAAGCTAAAGATTTCCCTAAAACCAACTGGAATTTCAGAAAATGGCTTTGGTTACCAAGTTTGCGTTTTTTTGGTATTATGAAATTAACCATTTTTAGACATGTTGCGATAGTTTCAGGAACAGGAGTAGGAGGTGGTTCTTTAGTCTATGCCAACACATTACCCATTCCTAAATCAACTTTTTTTACAACTGGTAGTTGGAGTAAACTTAATGATTGGGAGAATGAATTGGCGCCTTATTATAAAGAAGCTTTAAAGATGCTTGGAGCTGCAAAAAACCCTAAATTATTTGATGCTGATATAGGGCTAAAAAAAGTAGCTCAAAAACTAAATATCGAAGATAAATTCGATGCCACTAATGTAGCGGTATATTTTGGAGAAGAAAATGTGACAAAACCCGATCCTTATTTTGATGGTTTGGGACCTGAAAGAACTGGTTGTAATTTTTGTGGAGCTTGTATGACAGGTTGTAGAAACAATTCGAAAAACACCTTAGATAAAAACTACTTGTATCTGGCTCAAAAATATGGTGCGAAAATACTCGCCGAAAATGAAGTATATGACGTTACTCCTGTGAATACAGAAGATGGAAATGATAGTTATGATGTAGCTATAAAAACCAGTACAAAATTTTTAACTAAAAGAAAGTTCGTTAGAAGTAAAGGGGTGATTTTCTCTGGCGGAGTTTTAGGTACAGTCAAACTTCTACTTAAATTAAAAGTTCGTTCGCTCCCTAATATATCAGATAGGTTGGGGCAAGATATAAGGACCAATAATGAAACTCTGGTAAGTGTCTCTGGACTTGAAAAGGATAAAAATTATTCGAAAGGTGTGGCTATTGGGAGTATTTTAGATACAGATGCCAATAGTCACTTAGAAATAGTTAGATATGGAGAAGGTTCTAACGCATGGAAATTTTTACACTTGCCGTATGTTACCAACAATAATGTATTATCTCGCTTAGCAATGGTATTTGTGTCTTTAGTAAAATCACCTATTAAATATTTTAAAATTTATGTAAAAAATAGTTGGGCAAAAAAAACAGTGGTACTTCTTTTTATGCAAACTTTAGATAGTACACTTCGGTTTAAAATAAATATTTTTGGTTTGATGACTTCAACAGTTAGCACAGGTAAAAAACCGACTCCTTTTATTAAAGAATCTCGCAAATTAGTGGAAGAATATAGTAATGTTATAAATGGTGTAAGCACATCGTTTGCTTTAGAAACATTCGCAGGTATTCCGTCAACTGCTCATGTTTTGGGAGGCGCGGTAATGGGAGAAAATTCTTCAGAAGGTGTTATTGATAAAAATAACAACGTTTTTGGTTATAAGAACCTTTATATTATTGATGGTTCTATGATATCGGCAAATCCGGGAGTGAATCCATCGTTATCAATTACTGCTATTGCTGAGCGAGCAATGGATCAAATACCTGCAAAAAAAGTTATAAGCTAGAGTTCTGATAAAAATAACGAACACGTTTCAAATAATATAAACCTATGAAGTTTTTAATTAAAAGTTTAAAAATAGTTTTAACTTTTGCTGTACTCATCATTATATTAATAGTTCTCTTTTATGGTCATCGAGATATTCCATTGAATGAATTAAAAGAAAAGTATACAAATACAGCTTCTTCATTCATTTCTATAAACGGAATGAATGTTCATTTTCGAGATGAAGGAGACAAAACCGATGCTATTCCAATTGTACTTATTCACGGTACAGGATCGAGTTTACATACATTCGATGCTTGGACGAATATTTTAAAGAATTCAAATAGAGTTGTTAGAATGGATCTTCCTGCTTATGGTTTAACAGGCCCGTTTCCTGACCGACAGTATTCAATGACTAATTATACCGATTTCTTAACTAATTTTTTAAAAGCTTTAGATATTGAGCAGTGTATAATAGCAGGTAATTCTTTAGGCGGACAAATAGCATGGAACTTTACTGTAAAAGAACCAGATATGGTGCAAAAGTTGATTTTAATAGATGCAGCAGGATATCCTAAGAAATCAAAAAGTGTTCCCGTTGCTTTTAAAGTGGCTCAAATTCCTATTCTTAATAAATTATTGACTTTTATAACCCCACGTTTTTTAGTGAAATCGAGTATTGAAAATGTATATTTCGATACCTCAAAAGTAACTGACTCATTGGTAGAAAGATATTTTGAATTAACACTAAGAAAAGGGAATCGTCAAGCTTTTGTAGATCGGTTTAATATGAAAGGAGATGTTAATTCTTCATCTAAAATAAAATCTATTAAGCAACCAACATTGATACTTTGGGGAGCTAAAGATTTATTAATTCCGATAGAAAATGCGTATAAATTTAAGGAAGATTTACCAAATAATATACTAGTTATAGTAAACGATATAGGTCATACTCCAATGGAGGAAAACCCTATTGAAAGCATAAAACATGTACTTCAATTTATAAAAAATAATTCTAATTTATAATCAATTTTTTGAAACGTTCTTTAATATTATATATGTTGATTTTCTCATGATATATGTTATTCAAAACATTATGAGTATTCAGTATCGTTTAATGTTGTTAGTTTATATTATATGTCATTTTAAGAGTCTATCTTATTTGGTTTATTAATAACTAAATAACAATTGTATTTTCTTTTAATCCCCTATAGTTTTATGTTTTTTTAGTATCCAATTGGTATTATGGAGTAGTTACACACTTAAAAGCCTTTAAGAAACACCTTTGTTTTTTATTGCAAATACCTTTTACAAAGAAGGTAGTGTGCTAATTAATAGTGTCTTGTGGGGTGATGTTTTAAAAGAGAAATAAAAGGTGAACAACAAGAAATTATCGTCAACATCAATATGAAATTTATTGTTAATTCTAGTCTACTCACCAAAATTATTTAGGATTTTATATTCCATTTTTATTTGCTAAATTTGGTACCTAATAAACGTAATTAGTTTTATACATGATGTTATAAATTTATTACTAAACAAATAAAATGCTTTTTAACTCTATTGATTTTGCAATTTTTTTGCCAATAGTATTTTTATTATACTGGTTTGTAGCAAATAGAAATCTAAAACTTCAAAACTTATTAATAATTCTTTCTAGTTACCTATTTTATGGATGGTGGGATTGGCGATTTCTAGTTTTAATTTTATTCAGCACATTAATAGATTATTCAATCGGTGTTAAACTATCTACAGAAGAAAATACATCTAAAAGAAAAAGACTCTTATGGATAAGTATCTTAGTAAATCTTGGGTTTTTAGGATTCTTCAAGTATTATAATTTCTTTCTTGAAAATTTTGTGAGTTCTTTTTCATTCTTTGGAGCCGAAATCAACGCTAATTCTTTAAATATTATTTTACCTGTTGGAATAAGTTTTTACACTTTTCAAACACTTAGTTATACAATAGATGCTTATAAGAGAAAACTTAAACCAACAAAAGATTTTATCGCATTCTCAGCATTTGTTAGTTTTTTTCCTCAATTAGTTGCTGGTCCTATTGAACGTGCAACACATTTGCTTCCTCAATTTCATAAAAAAAGAATATTCAACTATGAAAAAGCGGTTGATGGCATGCGTCAAATACTTTGGGGGTTATTTAAAAAAATTGTCATTGCCGATAATTGTGCACAATACGCAAATGAAATATTTAATAATTCGGGTCAGTATTCAGGGAGTACCTTAGTTTTGGGAGCAATATTTTTTACCTTTCAAATCTATGGTGATTTTTCAGGGTATTCTGACATTGCCATAGGAACTTCAAGGTTATTTGGTTTTAACCTTAAACAAAATTTTGCATCTCCATACTTCTCAAGAGATATTGCTGAATTCTGGAGACGTTGGCATATTTCACTTTCAACTTGGTTTCGAGATTACTTATACATACCACTAGGTGGTAGTCATAGGGGAGCCTGGATAAAAGTTAGAAATATATTTATAATATTTATTGTTAGTGGATTTTGGCATGGAGCAAACTGGACATTTATTGTTTGGGGCTTTTTAAATGCTCTTTATATTCTACCTTTAATGCTTACTAAAAGCAACCGTAATAATTTAAATATTGTTGCACAAGGAAAAAATTTGCCAACTATTAAAGAGTTTTTTTCTGTTTTATTAACTTTTAGCTTAACCGTTTTTGCATGGATATTCTTTAGAGCTGAGAATATTGGACATGCTTTTCAATATATTCATGATATGTTTTTAGGACTCTTTTCTAAAGCCGGATATATTCAAACAATTAGTTTCTTCATCTTTAA
>CBDTZS010000075.1:0-15343 GCA_965364955.1 uncultured Tenacibaculum sp.
TTAATTACCTTTCCGCAACAGCGGAAAGTGTATCGCATTTTTAACTGCATAAATCTTAAACAAACACGTTAGTTTTTCTAACTCTTCAAACCTATCGTTAATAAAATATGTTTCATTTCAAATGAATAGAGTATTTTATTTTTCTGATAAAGAAATACAAAATGTTGTGTTATCCGGAAAGACCAACTAGATAAACAATATATTTGTTTGCATATAACCAGTTAGCCACAAGCTGAAGAAACTCCCTTACATAAATTGAACAACATCGAATCAACGGAAAATATATTTGCCCATTTTGAAAAGTTTATTATACTTTCGGAAAATTTAAAATCTGAACTTTCAAAACGAATAAAACCGATAGTATTTCAAAAAGGAGAACTCGTTTTAGACGCGAACAATATTTCTAAAAAAAGCTATTTCATCAACAAAGGTATTCTACGAACCTATTTTATTAAAGATGGAAAAGAAATCAGCGAATATTTTTCTGGAACAGATGAATGGGTTAACTCACTAAAAAGCTTTATGCAAAGAGAAAAAGATATTTACTATATTGATGCAATTGAAAATACCGAAGCATATTTCATAAACGTAAACGACCTTGTATATCTTTTTGACAACTTCCCCGAAATGGAGCGTTACGCTCGTTTATCAATGGGAACTGTTTTTGGTCATTTTATGGAACGCATAACCTCAATAAGATTTACATCTGCCAAAGAAAGATATAATCATTTTCAAAAAACCTATTCTAATATTTATCATCGTATTCCTTTGGGTATGGTTGCTTCTTATTTAGGAATAACACAAGAAACATTAAGTAGAATAAGGGCTAAAAAGTAATTATTTGATTTAGATCAAAAGTTCTGATGATTTCAATCAGTAGCTTTACCTTTAAATTAAAACTAAAATGAAAAAAATAACAAAAATAATTTTATTAATAATTCCCCTGATTCTTATAACGGGAATTATCTACATATTTACTTATGTACCATCACTTCCAAAAAAAAACGGAGTTGTTGAAACCTTATTATATTTAGGTAATTCCGACAATCAACCATTGATTGTAGCTTTTGGTGGTGCAGAGGGTGGAATTGATTGGCACCGAAATCATATGAAAGGTAAAAGAGACAGTCTTATTCAAAAAGGTTATGCAATTTTAGCAATCGGATACTTCAATGCAGATGGGACACCGAGAAATCTCGACAGAATTTCACTAGATGCAATTTCTGATACTATAATGAATATCGCCAAAAAAAGTGAAATTGATGAATCAAAAATAGCTCTAATTGGAGGTTCTAAAGGAGGCGAATTAATTTTAAATTTAGCGAGCAGGTATAATCAATACAAAGCAGTCATTGCCTTATCTACATCAAATGTGACTTTTCCTGCAATTACCTGGTCTTCAAATACTTCTTCTTGGACTTACAAAGGTAATGAAATACCTTATGTACCCGCACCATTAAAAACAATATCGCCAGCATTAAAAGGAGATTTATATACTGCTTTTAGTATGATGCTTGAAGATGAAGAAGCAGTCAAAAATGCAGAAATTCACGTAGAAAACATAAATGGACCTATTTTGATTCTGTCTGGAAAAAATGATGATCAATGGCCTGCTACATCTATGTCAAACCAAATAATCGAAAGGTTAAAAAATAAAAAATTCAAACACTTTAACAAGCATATAATATTGGACGGTGGACATATAGAACCGATGAAACATTTTGATTTAGTATATGACTTTTTAGAAAAACATTTACCAGCGAAGTAAAGCCTGTGGCTAACCATGTATAAAAAACATAGGGAGTTTGTGCTAAATCGAAAGATCTGTGTATTTTAAAAAAGTCACCAACCCGAAACGAAAGTACTTATCACCTACCCTAAGTTTCTTATACAAGACCTTAGCCTTATAAAGAGAGCTGCTAAAATTAATTAGTAGTTCTCTTTTTTTAAACCATCAAAACTGTTTCTTCTGGTGTTTTAGATTCATCCCAAATATTTCCTAATATTTTTTAGGATTTACTTTTTTAGGCCTTCCTCCCAAACAACATATTCACCTGCACCATAACGACCTTGATTATGTATTACAAAACGATCTACTGTATTAATGCATCTGGTAAGTGTTTCCAACCTTAATCTCCTTTAAAATTCCCTGACTTGGTTACTTCAAAAATTAAGATAAATGAAATGTTTGGATATTTTTTAAGAATTGCTCCTCAAACTCAAAATACTTCATTCCTGTTCTATGAATATAGGTATTTATCACATATATATAAACAAAATCATAATCACCCCTGCACATAGTTTATCTAATTCTTTAATCTCTCTGATATTCGAAAGAAAAGCATTTGGTGTTTCATGTAAGTCTAACAACTTACATAAAACTGAGTTTTTTGTTCTATATTATTTAATTTTTTAACTCAATATTTATCGTTTACAAACCAAACGTGTTATTCATAAAACGCTTTCTTCTTAAAGAAAGATAATTTAATATTCTTGTAGAAAATATTAAATATAAAGATTATCAGAAAAAAACACTTTACTTATTTCTATTTATAGTAAGTGCAACTTATGCTCAAATATCAGTAACAAATCTAGCTAGACAATATCATTTCAACAACGGTGTGCTCACCGATGTTACTAACAATATAAGTTTTACAAAAAAAAATTGTTACTGAAAATATTACAGATAAACTTAGAAATTAAAACGAAGTTATCTCTTGAAAACGAATAATATAAACCCAAAACAAATATAACCTATGAAAAAAACAATTTTAATATTAACAGTTTTAATACTTACAAATACTGCAAAAGCACAAATAACAAAAGGGAATTGGATGTTTGGTGGAGACGCTATAATACAAGGCTATAAATTTGAGAATCAAAAGGAATTCAAATACCACGCAGAAATTTTTCCTAAGGTTGGATATTTTGTAAAAGACCAATTTGTAATTGGTTGTGAAATAGGTATCTTCATAAATGAAGCTACCTTTTATTCTTCATTAGTACCTTTTGCTCGCTATTATTTATTTAATAGCGAAAAAACAGTAAATCCTTTTGTCGAAGCTGGATTAGGATTAAAACATATTTCATTTACAAGTACTAATATAACGAACAATGAATTTATGTCCCAAATTAAAATAGGTACTTCATTATTTTTAACAAACAGTATTGCTCTAAATTTCACGTTAAATTACAAGAAAAATTCATTTCGTTTTGATCAAGAATTAACAATCGCACTCGGTTTTCAAATACATTTGCAAAAGAAATAATATCATAAAAAAAGAAAATGCTGTTGTATGAATATAATTACCTTTTCATTAAAAAATAATTAATTTAGAACTTGTTTAAATTATGAAGAAAGAAGATTAAACCCTATTTTAGGAACTGATTGGTATAGGGCATAAAAACAAGAAAAATACCACCAACAAAACCTGTAAATTAAATGATTAAATTCCACTATTGGAGTGAAATTTATTTCATATATCTAACCATTTTTCAATTCATTTCACAATTTCTTAACTAGTTTCAATGCAATAATTCTTATTATTGCATCATGCAAAAAACATATTTATCCCTTATCGTATTTTTATTTATATCAATTGTAGGGTACTCTCAAAATCAAAAATTAAAAGGACAAGTTATTCATGCTGAAACTAAAAAGCCTTTAAGTGCAGCACATATCTTAAATTTAAATTCAGTTACTGGTACTATTACGAACGAAAAAGGACTTTTCGAATTAACATCAAAAGCGAACGATACTGTTTTAGTTTCTTTTTTAGGGTTCTCATCTATCAAATTAAAAGTGACAAACGATCTTTTAAAAGGAAATGAAGTCGTAATATCATTAAGAGAAAAACCAGAAGAAGTTAAAGAAGTAGTTATTAGATCTACAAAGCTTATAGGTGTTTTAGAGGTTGATGTTAAACAAGTTCCTAAAGATCGATTTACAAGAATTCATATAGATGGACTGCCACAAACCTACGAAATTGGTAGACCTCAAAAAATATCATCTCCAATCGCAAAATTACTAAACCCTGTTGATTTAGTTTATAACCTCTTCGGAAAAAAACCAAAGAAGTTAAAGAAACTAAAAAAACTAAAAAAAGAAGACGATTTACGTAAAATGTTAGCTGGTAAATTTGATAGAGAAGTTATGATGGAATATCTTGAAATGGATAGACAAGAATTGAACAAGCTTTTATCCGATTGTAATTACTCTGATTATTTTATAAAAAAAGCAAGCGATCTCCAAATAATTGAAGCTGTATTAAATTGCTACGAGAATTATAAAGCATTGAAAAAAGGTAAGATTGAAATAAATAGGATTCCTGAAAATAGAAATTAAATAAAAAAAGCGGTAAAATTTTACCGCTTTTTTTATACACATAATTCAACATAAAAAAGTAAATTTGCATTTTCATAAAACAACATACAAACACACTATAAATGATTCATTTCTTTGGTAATCAAAACAGCAAAGTTTTTGCTGTTCAAACAATAGAAGAATTAACTACAGAAACAATTTCTAAATTGACTTGGTTATTTGGCAATCAACCTAAAATAAACACGACGTCTCTTGACGTCTTTTTTGTTGGGCCACGTGCAGCTATGATTACTCCTTGGAGTACTAATGCTGTAGAAATCACTCAAAATATGGGTATTTCTGATATTATTAGAATTGAAGAATTCGAGGTAAGTTCAGAAGATTTTTCTGCTTTTGACCCAATGATTTCTCAAAAATATAATGGTTTAAATCAAGATAGTTTTACTATTGATATTCAGCCAGAACCAATTTTAAATATTGAAGATATTGCTGCTTATAACCAACAGGAAGGTTTAGCTTTAAGTGCTGAAGAAGTTGATTATTTAGAAAGCGTTGCTACAAAAATTGGTCGTAAGTTAACAGATAGCGAAGTTTTCGGGTTTTCTCAAGTAAATTCAGAACACTGTCGTCATAAAATATTTAATGGCGCTTTTGTTATTGATGGAGAAGAACAACCTACTTCTCTATTCAATATGATAAAAGAAACGTCAAAGCAATTTCCAAACGATATCGTTTCTGCATATAAAGACAATGTTGCTTTTATAAAAGGTCCTAAAGTGACCCAATTTGCTCCAAAAACTGCTGATAAACCAGATTTTTATCAAACAGAAGAATTTAATTCTGTGATTTCATTAAAAGCAGAAACACATAACTTTCCTACTACAGTTGAGCCTTTTAATGGAGCTGCAACAGGTTCTGGAGGAGAAATAAGAGATAGACTTGCTGGAGGAAAAGGTTCTTTACCTTTAGCAGGAACTGCTGTGTATATGACTTCTTACTCTCGTTTAGAAGAAAAAAGGCCATGGGAGCAAAAATTTGAAGCTAGAGATTGGTTATACCAAACTCCTGTAGATATATTAATAAAAGCTTCAAACGGAGCATCTGATTTCGGTAACAAATTCGGACAACCTTTAATTACAGGTTCTGTTTTAACCTTTGAACATAATGAAAACTCATCTTCTAGTGCTTCAAAACCTAGAAAATTAGGATATGACAAAGTAATAATGCAAGCTGGTGGAATTGGTTATGGAAAAGCAGAACAAGCTTTAAAAGATACTCCAAAAGAAGGCGATAAAATTGTAATTCTTGGTGGAGAAAACTATAGAATAGGAATGGGTGGAGCTGCTGTTTCATCGGCAGATACAGGTGAATTTGCTTCAGGGATTGAATTAAATGCTGTACAACGTTCTAATCCTGAAATGCAAAAACGTGCAGCGAATGCTGTTCGTGGAATGGTAGAAAGTGAAGAGAATTTTATTGTTTCTATTCATGATCATGGTGCAGGTGGACATTTAAATTGTTTATCTGAATTGGTAGAAGATACTGGTGGGAAAATTGATTTAGATAAATTACCTATTGGAGATCCTACTTTATCAGCAAAAGAAATTATAGGTAACGAATCTCAAGAGCGTATGGGATTAGTTATAGCTGAAAAACATATAGACACTTTACAGAAAATTGCAGAGCGTGAACGTTCTCCTATGTATACTGTTGGAGAGGTTACAAATAATGATCGATTTACTTTTGAATCTAAAACTAAGGGTGATAAACCTATGGATTTAGCTTTAGAAGACATGTTTGGTTCTTCTCCTAAAACTGTTTTAACTGATAAAACTGTCGTAAGAAAATATAAGAATCCTAGATACAAAACTAAGAACTTACAAATCTATTTAGCGCAAGTTTTACAATTAGAAGCTGTAGCTTGTAAAGATTGGTTAACAAATAAAGTTGATAGATGTGTTGGTGGTAAAGTTGCCAAACAACAATGTGTAGGACCTTTACAAATTCCGTTAAATAATGTAGGTGTTATGGCACTAGATTATAACGGAAAAGAAGGAGTTGCTACTTCTATTGGCCACTCTCCTATTTCGGGTTTAATTCACCCAGAAGCTGGAAGTAGAAATTCAATTACTGAGTCTTTAACAAATATGATTTGGGCACCTTTAAAAGATAATTTAGCTTCGGTTTCTTTATCTGCAAATTGGATGTGGCCTTGTAAAAATGAAGGTGAAGATGCTCGTTTATATAAAGCTGTAAAAGCAATATCTGATTTTTCAATAGATTTAGGAATCAATGTTCCAACAGGAAAAGATTCACTTTCTATGAAACAAAGATATCCTGATGGAGAAGTAATTTCTCCAGGAACGGTTATTATATCTGCTGGTGCAAACTGTAATGAGATTTCTAAAGTAGTAGAACCTCTTTTAAAACAAAACGGACAAAGCATTTATTATATTAATGTTTCTCAAGACGATTTTAAGTTAGGAGGAAGTTCTTTCAATCAAGCATTAAATGCTATTGGAAATGAAGCTCCGGATGTTAAAAGTGCTAGTTTCTTGAAAAACACTTTTAATACCATTCAAAACTTAATTAAAGAGGATAAAATTTCTGCAGGGCATGATGTTGCTTCTGGTGGATTGATTACCACTTTATTAGAAATGTGTTTTGCTGATGTTAATTTAGGAGCAGATTTTAATATCTCTTCTTTAAATGAAGAAGATTCTATAAAAGTTCTATTCGCTGAAAATTCAGGAATTGTTTTTCAAGCAGATGCTTCAGTAGAAACAGTTTTATCAGAAAATAATATTGAGTTCTTTACAATTGGAACTGCTAATGATTCAGGAAAAGTAACTATTAAAAATCAAGAAGATAATTTCTCTTTTGATGTTGCTGAAATGAGAGATGTTTGGTATAAAACTTCTTATTTATTAGATCAAAGACAAACTGCTAACAATTTAGCTAACGATAGGTTTGATAATTACAAAAACCAACCTTTACAATACACCTTCCCTACTCAATTTACAGGAAAATTACCTGTAATTGGAACGAAGCAACCTCGTCCGAAAGCAGCTATTATTCGTGAAAAGGGTTCAAACTCTGAACGTGAAATGGCAAACGCAATGTATTTAGCAGGCTTTGACGTGAAAGATGTTCATATGACAGATTTAATTTCTGGTCGTGAAACTTTAGAAGATATTCAGTTTATTGGAGCTGTAGGTGGTTTTTCTAATTCTGATGTTTTAGGTTCTGCAAAAGGTTGGGCAGGAGCTTTCTTATATAATGAAAAAGCAAATACTGCTTTAAAGAATTTCTTTAAACGTGAAGACACTTTATCTGTTGGAATATGTAATGGTGCTCAATTATGGATGGAATTAGATTTAATAAATCCAGACCATAAAGTTCACGGTAGATTACTACACAATGATTCTAAAAAACATGAAAGTTCATTTACTTCAGTAAAAGTCCAAAAAAATAATTCTATAATGTTATCTTCTTTAGCAGGAACAGAATTAGGTGTTTGGATTTCTCATGGTGAAGGTAAATTCAACTTACCAGAATCTGAGGATAACTATAACATTGTTGCTAAATACGGTTATGAAGGATATCCTAATAACCCAAATGGTTCAGATTTTAATACTGCAATGATGTGTGATACAACTGGACGTCACTTAGTTACAATGCCACATATTGAACGTTCTACTTTTCAATGGAATTGGGCAAATTATCCTCAAGGTAGACAAGATGAAGTTTCTCCTTGGTTAGAAGCCTTTACAAATGCTCGTAAATGGATTGAGAATAAATAATTTTCAGCTTTAAATTATATATTAAAAAGGGCTTTGAAAAAAGTCCTTTTTTTGGCTCTAACAATCAATAAAATTTTTCTATATATTAAAAAAAATGAAAGTTCCAGAAAAGTATCAATTTATAGTAGAACTAGGAAAAGCCTTACATATTTACGGTATTCCTTCTTATAAAATCCAAACCTATTTAACAGAAGTTGCTAAAACTAAAGAAATAACAGGTAGTTTTATGGATTTACCTACTTGGGTAAATTATGTTTTTTACGAAGATGAAAATTCATATAATTATATTGAATCTATTCCTCCTGGTGTTCTGAATTTAGGTGCTTTTTCTAGAATTGATGAGCTTACTAATAAAGTAATTGATTCTAAAATTGACAATAGTGAAATTAATAATGAATTAAGGATTATTCATTCTAAAACTAAAGAGGTAAACCATGGATTTTTAACTTTTTCCTATGCATTTGCAGCTGGTAGTTTTAGTTTATTAATAGGTACTAATTGGATCTCTTTTGGAGTTTCTTTATTTTTAGGAGCGTTTATATACCTTTTAGTATATTTAGCTACAAAATCAAAATATCTAGAAAATATATTCGAATCCTTCAGTGCGTTGATTGCAACCATTGTCAGTTGTCTTTTAACTTTAGTTTTTCCAGACCTTAATTTAGGTTTAACCATATTAGCTTCCATCATTATTTTTATTCCGGGATTAGCTATTACTACTGCTTTAGAAGAAATAACTTCTAAAAGTTTAGTTTCTGGCGGAGCAAAACTTTTCGACGCTATAATCTTATTATTTAAACAATTTTTTGGTGTTTTGTTAGGCTTAGGACTAATGACATCAATGATTGAAATTGATTTAACTCAACATGTATCAGAAGTGCCAAAGTGGACGATGTTTTTTGCTATTCCCTTACTTTCAATAACACTAATTCCCATATTTCAAGTACGAAAAAAAGATATGTTTTTTGGTGTTTTAACAGGTGCTTTGGCTTTTTTTATAACAGTTTTATTATCAGGATATGGAATATTAGTAAGTACCTTTATTGGTACTTTGGCTATTGTTGGTATAAGTCGTTTGTTTGGTAGAATTTCTAAAACACCAAAAACAGTATACTTAACGCAAGGTATTATAATGCTTGTACCCGGAAGTAAATCTTTTATGGGATTAAGTAACTCATTATTAAACTCCTCTATTGCAGGTTCTGTAAACTTATTTGAACAAGTCGCTTTTATACTAATGGGTATAATTGGAGGACTTCTTTTTGCTGGTACATTTAGAGAAAGAAGTAATAAAAAACACTAAATCACAATTTTGATTACAAGTATTTGTAAATACTCGTAGATGGGTAGAAAATAAAAAATAAGTATTTATTAACAAATGTTAAAAATATTTTATATATTTCATTGTACATTCGTACTACGTAATACTATTAATCTATTTTTGAAGGGGTAGATTAACAGTATAAAAAAAGAAGAAGACACAAATATGTGTCTTCTTTTTTTATATGAGTATTTAAAACTTAGCCCTATATTGTGCTTTTTATACAAGGGGCATGACTAAACAAAACAATTCTATTCGCACTTTAAATGATCTAAAAACTCCTAAAGGGAGTTTCATTTTAGGGAATCTAAAAGATTTCAAAAAAAAAAATAAACATCGTATTTTAGAAGAATGGGCCAAACAGTATGGAGAACTGTATACTATAAAACTAGGGCCATTAAAGGTTTTAGTTTCTGCTAATCCAGATTTCAACAAAACTATTTTACGTCAAAGACCTGAAAAATTTAGACGTCTTTCAAAAATTAATGAAGTATTTGTTGAAATGGGCTTACATACTGTTTTTAATGCAGAGGGAAAACATTGGGAAAAACAACGTAAACCGGTAACTGAAGCATTGAATGTAAAAAAGGTTAAAGGTTATTATCCTATAATTCAAAAAAAAACGGAGAACCTTATCTCTAAAATTCAAACATATAGTGAAACGAAGGGTACTGTTACCATAATAAATGACTTTATTGCTTTTACAATAGACGTGACCACTGAAATAGCTTTTGGTTATAAATTAAATACAATACACAATAAAGAGGATAGTTTTCAGAATCATTTAGAATTGATATTCCCTATGATTAATGATCGAATTACCGCTCCATTTCCTTTATGGCGTATATTCCCGAAATCTAGGGATAAACAATTAAAAACATCTCTAAAAGCCATAGAAAACATTATTTACCAATTTATTAAAGATGCTAAATCTAGATTAGTAGAAAATGATGAATTACGTAATAATCCTTCTAATTTTTTGGAAGCTTTATTGATTGAAAGTGAAAAAGAAGATACTGTTTTTGATGAAAAAACATTGTATGGAAACGTTATTGCTATGCTATTAGCAGGTGAAGATACTACATCGAACACTTTATCTTGGACCCTCTTTTATTTGGCACAAAACCCTGATGTTGTTGAAAAAATAAGAAAGGAATCTCATCTTACATATCAAGGTACTGTTCCTGAAGAGTATGATCAATTAACTCATTTAAAATATACCAATGCTGCTATACAAGAAGCTATAAGATTAAAACCTACTACCCCAATATTATTTTTTCAAGCAAATGAAGAGGTCGTTTTAAATAATTTATCCATTCCAAAAGATACTAGTATCATTCTTCAAAATAGTTTTGCTTCAATGCAAGAAAATTATTTTTCTAATGCTGCAAAATTTGATCCAAATCGTTGGATAAAATCAGAATGTCCATATCATCAAAATCATAACCCAAAAGTAATAAAAGCTTTTGGTGGCGGAGCCAGACTTTGCCCAGGAATGCATTTATCAATGATCGAAATGACAACTGTAATTTCAAGTATTTGTAAACAGTTTGATATAAGTCTTTCTGTACTACCTTCAGATGTAGAAGAAAACTTTGCTTTTACAGTACATCCTGAAAACTTAAAAGTTCAATTTAAAAAAGTAATGATTTTTGAATAGTTTAAATTTAATTCATATCTTTTTTAGCTTTTTCCAATAAACCTAAAGCGACAGAATCCATTGAATTATTCTCGATTAATTTAGCATTAGAAAAAGTTTCTTTAAAAAGATCTTTTATTAATGGCATTTTACTCGTTCCTCCTGTTAATATAAGGTAATTAATAGCTGTTTTTTCTACTACTGCTAATTTGCAACACTCAATCGCTGTTTTAAGTATTTTATGTACACTATTCTCTATTGAGTTTTCTAAAATATTTTTAGTGATATTTAAATTAAAAGTATTAGCTATAAATTTACTATTGAAGTTTAAAGAATCTATTTCTGATAATTTAATTTTTGTTTCTTCTATTTCACCCAATAATGAATGTGCATTTTTATGAGTTATTAATTCTTGAAATTGTATTATTTTTTCTGGATATTTTGAATTAGCAACCATTTTCTTTACTAACATCTCTGTTTTTCTGGTGTATAATGATGTTGTTATTTTATTCCAATCAGAAGCATTTCTATAAGGTGAACTTGGTAATGTTATCCCTTTAAATTTATCAATACTGTTATAACCAAGTTCTGGTAAAAAGGCTTTTAAAGAAAAATAACTATCTAGATCTGTTCCTCCTATAGAAATACCTGAAGTTGACAGGATATTTAAATCTTTTTCTTTTTTATTAATTTCTACAATTGTAAAATCACAAGTTCCTCCACCTAAATCTGCCACAATAGCCAATGATTTATCTTCTAAATTATTTTGATGATAGTATGCTGCTGCTATAGGTTCTTCTAAAAATGAATAATTTTTATATCCTACTTTTTTTAAAATAGATTCTAATTGAGCTATTCCGGAATTAGAACCATCAATATTTTCAGAAAGCCGAACGGGTTTTCCTATAACTACATAATCTGTTTCTTGCCCTATAAACTCTTCTGTTCTATTCTTTACATATTTTAAGTAATCAACAATAATGTCTTGAAAAGAAATACTGTATCCTGGTTTTAGATGTGTTCTTTGTTCAAAAAAAGACGTTCCTAAAATCCTTTTAAAACTTTTCATATACCTACCATAACCATTGTTAACATAGGTGTTTGTTGCTAAATTTCCATAAATAGGTTTTTCTATCTCTTCAAAAGGGAAAAACACACTACTTGGTAATGATGTATTATTACCTTCTAAAGGAACCATTGTATCTTTTCCATTCCTACATATTGTACTAATAGTATTAGAAGTTCCAAAATCTAATCCACAAACATTGTCCATAAAATCAATTTAAAAAGCGTGTAATTTAAATTAATCTTTTTGTATTAAAAACAAACATTATTCATTTTTATAAAATAATTATATTAGACTTCAATATTTTAGAAAACAGAAAAGAACCTATATAATATATCATATAGGCTCTTCATTTTAATATAGTCAATTTTTTAAATTATAATCTCATATTATTACATTGTTCATGTTATCAATACAATAATAAAGACTATTTTTTTTTACTTTGTTACGATTTTAGATGCTTTGTTTATTATGCTAATACTATAAAGCATGCCTATGAGTTTTAATGTACTATTCAAACTTTAAATATTTAATTAAATCTACTTTAGTTGCATTATAGGCTTTCAGCCCAACAATAATAAATACGAGTATCGTTAAAATGATTGGCGTAATAATAAAAGGCAGTATTGGCATATCAATCCTGTAGGCAAAGTTTTCTAACCAACTTTGTATAAAATAATAAGCAATTGGTATTAAAATTACAGAAGTAATCAATGTGATTTTTAAAAAACTTTTTATTAATTCAAACATAATTTCTTTTACGGATGAACCTAATGTCTTTCGTATAGCAACTTCTTTTAAGCGTTGCTGAATGGTTAATGTTGCTAAGGCAAACAAACCTAATAAAGACACTAAAATAACTACACTTGTTAATATAAAAAATAAGGTTTGTTGGTTTTCGTATTTTTTATATGTTTTAGCAAAAACTTCATCAACAAATGTTGGATTAAAAGGATACCCTTGCTCTACATTTTCTTTCCAATATATCTCAATATAATTTAATGTTTCATTAATGCTTTCTGGTTTTATTTTTAACTGCATCATTTGAAAATTTCGTTTCATCCAATCAAAACTATTCCAATGTGTAAAAAAAGTTGGTGGTATTTCTCTGTCTAATCCTAATGTATGGTAGTCTTTTACCATACCAATAACAATCATATTTTTACCATCATTATCAGCTTCACCAAAGGAGGAAATATCAATTTTTTTTCCAATTGGATTCGCATAAATATTTAATGCTTTAGCTAACGTTTCGTTGATTAATATATTCTTAATCGTGTCAGACGCTCTGTTTTCTTCCAATCCTCTTCCTTTGAGTATTTTAATACTCATTACACTTAAGTAATTGTAATCCATTGCATTGGCGTTTGCTTGGGTAGAAACATCTTTATATTTAAGGCTCGTAGAACTACTACTTCCTCCTCCAATTGTAAAAGAATTACTAGTGATTTTTTCAATATTTGGATGTTTTGTAAGTTCGCTTTTTGCCAGATTATATTTTCTAAATCGATTTGCATATTTATTCAAAGGAATATTAATGACTTGATCTCCTTTGAAACTTAAATCTTTATGCATCATATACGACACCTGTTTATTAATGATGATCGCACTTGTTAAGAAAAATCCAGAAATCAAGAACTGTATCCCTAACATTATATTTCTTGATAGTACTCCTTTTTTACTTTTTGAAACATTCCCTTTTAAAACTTCTATGGATTTAAAATTAGAAAGATAAATGGCTGGAATACTTCCAATAATAACTGAAACTAATATAGCTAACAATGCCACTTTAACCAATACATCTACTTCTGCTATTGAAATATCTGTATTCATAAAGTCGTTAAAAGAAGGTAATATAAGTTCTACCAACAGCACAGAAAACACAAAAGCAGCAAAACCTTGTAAAACTACCTCTAGTATATATTGTCTTGTCAATGTCCATTTAGAAAGCCCTAAGGTCTTCTTTACACCTACTTCTTTTCCTCTATGAGCTGCAGAAGCAATAGATAGATTGATAAAGTTTACACAAGATATTATGATTAATAAAATGGACAAGGACAACATAATCAGGATCAATTGGTAATTTCCTTTACCTTCTGGACCTGAACTATCTGCTATTGATTTTAAACGGATATCTTTTAAGGGATCAAAAAAAACTTCTGCTCCATATTTCCCTACAAATTTTTCTACATCAATTCCTTCTCTTTTTGCTCCTGGTATGATTGCATTTTTATACCATACCTCATTTGCTTTTTTAGTTATGTCCTTTATATTAGCTCCTTTTGTCGTTTTAACAAACAAACTTTTATTAAAACTCCCCCAATCTCCTGTTGGTTCTTTTCGGAACTGAATTACAATGTTTGGCATATAAAAGTGTTTGCCAACTATTTTAAATACAGTAGTTACCACAAAGTCCCTATTATAAAAACTAATGCTTTTTCCAACTGCAGATTCAGCTCCAAAGAAAATATTTGCTTGTTTTTCTGATATTGCTATATAATTCCTTGCTTCTTTAAATTTATCTGGATCTCCATCTACAATCTTAAAAGGAAAAAATTCGAAAAAATTTGAATTTCCTTGAGAAATATTTTTTGCATAAACCTCTTTTTCCTCTATTTTGATAAGAGTATCTAAATACCAGCCCTCCGTAAGATAAAAAGATTCTATGCCTGGTATATCTTCTTGATATTTTGCGCCTTCTACATTTGTACTATTATCCCAAATATCTCCATCTGGCATTTTATGAACCACCCTATAAATTTCTTTTACATTTGGGTTACTTACATTATAACTTTCTTCTTCATTTAAAAATAATAAAACAATTATTAAACCCGTAAATCCTAAGGTTAGTCCAAGACTGTTCACTAATATATTTAGCCAACTCTTTTTACTCATTCTAAAAAATATTTTAAACCATGTTTGAATCATAACTACTCAAATTTCAAATATTTAATTAAATCAACTTTAGTTGCATTATAAGCTTTCAGCCCAACAATAATAAACACGAGTATCGTTAAAATGATTGGCGTAATAATAAAAGGGAGTATTGGCATATCTATTCTATAAACAAAATCATCTAACCAACTTTGCATGAAGTAATAGGCTATCGGAATTAAAATTACAGAAGAAATTAACGTGATTTTCAAAAAACTTTTTATTAATTCAAACATAATTTCTTTTACGGATGAAC
>CBDTZS010000076.1:0-15272 GCA_965364955.1 uncultured Tenacibaculum sp.
CTAGAACTCTTAAAGAAAAGTATACAACCACACTTTTTAATGAATACCTTAACTTCTTTAATTGATTGGGTAGAAGAATCACCAGAAAAAGGTGTTCAATTTATTGAAGCCTTAGCAGAAGAATTTGATGTATTAAATCAAGTTGAAGACAAAACTTTAATTCCGATTTCTCAAGAAATAAAGCTGTGTAAAAGCCATATTAGCATTATGAGATTTCGAAAAGAGATCGATTATGTTTGGGAAGATAAAGGCATCAACGAAAACATAGAACAGTTAATTCCGCCAGCAGTAATTCATACCTTATTAGAAAATAGTATTACACATTGTCTACCTTCAGATCAGAATAAAATGCGTTTTAAACTCATCGCATTTACTACTGCTAAGACACAAGAATATACCTTCTTGACTTTTGGTAACGTTAGGAATCAGCAGAAAAAAACAACTGACGGAACAGGTTTTAAATACATCAAAGCACGATTGACTGAAAGTTATGGAGATGCTTGGATATTCACTTCTGAAGCTACAAATGACGGTTGGGAAAATACAATTACAATTCAAAAATAAATATGAATATATTAATCATAGAAGACGAAATTAGAATAGCAAAGCGTGTAGAAAGAATGACCAAAGAGTTTTTCTTAAATACATTACAGAAAATTACTTCTGTTCAATCTTTGTCTGAAGGATTGGATCATATAAAAAATAATGAGTTAGACTTAGTGCTATTGGATTTAAACTTGAATGGAGAAAACGGATTTGATGTATTGCAAGAAACGGCCTCTGGTTCTTTTCACACCATTATTATTTCTGCTAATAAAAACGAAGCCTTAAAAGCTTTTGAATTTGGTGTATTAGATTTTGTTCCAAAACCTTTCAATAAAGAACGTATAGAACTAGCTTTTAACCGAATTGTAAAAAAGGAAGAAGTTGGTACTGAAAACTTACAGTTTTTAGCCATTAAAAAACGTAGTGGAATTCAATTAATTAACATTAAAAATGTTTTATATATAAAAGGAGCGGGTGTCTATACAGAACTTTATCTAACTAATGGAACGAAAGAATTACATGATAAATCTTTAGAAAAACTCTCTCAATTATTACCAAAATCTTTTCAACGCATTCATAAATCATACCTTGTAAAAATTACAGAAATAAAAGAAATAACTGTACAAACGGGAAGTAAATACTCAATTGAATTAAATAATGGAGAAATTTTACCTGTTGGAAGAACTAAATATAAAATAGTAAAAGATTTATTTTTTTAGTCGGTCTTTAACGTATTCTACCTGTGTTTTTCCATGACTTATTGGTTTTCCATCTTCCCCTAAACTAACCATTATAATTTTGTCAATCTCCAGAATAGTTTTATGAGTTAATTTATTACGTACTTCACAATTTAACGTAATTGAACTTGCTCCGAATTTAACAATTTCAATTCCTATCTCTATAATATCACCTTGTTTAGCTGAACTCACAAAATCTATTTCAGACATAAATTTAGTAACTGTTCTAGGTATTTCTAATTGAATAATAGCATAAATACCTAATTCTTCATCAATCCATTGTAATAAACGACCTCCAAATAAAGTTCCGTTTGGATTCAAATCTTCTGGTTTTACCCATTTACGTGTGTGAAATTTCATAATTATTGTTCTATGTTAATCGCTTCAAAAACGGTGAGATTATTATTTTCAAAATGAGCTGTTATTTGTATCGGATTACAACAGGTTTCACAATCCTCTATGTAAGTTTGAGAAACACTAGTGTCTAAAACCATTGAAATTGTTTGCCAACAGTATGGACATTGAAAAAAGTGCTCTAAAGTCATTTCCATATTATTTACAATAGTATTGATATTAATTATCCAACAACAAAAGCTCCTCTACAAATTACAGGAAATATCCTTCGTTAAACGTTTAAAACCTATTGTCTTTCTATATTTTACCATAGTATTTTCTTATAAACCACTCTATTGATAACAAAGCCACTGCTAAAAATAAAATCCATTTCCAATCAATTAAATTTTGCTTTTTGGTGATTGATTTTTGAACAGTATAATACGATTTATCTAAAGATAGCTCTTGTAATAAATCTTTAACTTTATCTACATAAAACAAGGTTCCTTTTGTATTCAGAGCTAAAGAATTCAATTTTTTATGATTAGCATTTGTAAACTGTTCTTCTATTTGATAATCAGTAATTTTAAACTTACCTGAACTGTTTATTTTTTGATTTTCAACCGAAACTGTATATGAATAATCTCCTGAAGAAAGTCCTTCAATATTAACTTGATATGAATTATTAATTAATGAAAAAGGAATTGTCTTTTTTACCTTGTTTTTTGTATTTATAATTGTTAAATATAAAGATGCTCTATTATCAAACTGAAAGTTTTTATCTACATAAAAAGCAGAGATAACAATAGGTGCGTTGGTAGAATATAATCGTTTGGCTTTTACATCTAATCTTCTTCTTTTCTTATTAGAAGCTAAGTACTGTACTAAATTGCCTAGAAATCTATCAAAACTTTCAAAAGATTGTTCTTTTAAATAACTTGCTGCTCTCCATTTCCAAATTCCTTCTCCTAATAAAACAGCGTGCTTTTTAGTATTGTTTTCTATCGTTGTTAATAATGGCTGTGTTGTTTCAAAACCAGCGAATTTTTGATATAATAAAGTTTGAGCTTCAGCCGTTAATTGTACTTCGCCAAACTTATCTTTTAATGGTGGAAATTGATTAAAACCAATATCTTTCTGTAAAAAAGTTAAAAAATTCGTATTATAAATAGCACTGTAGTCTTCAACCTGATTAATCACTTGTTTTTTGACTCCTAATTGTTGCGTATTTAAAAAATTCCAATCTGTTTTAGTTCCTGAAATAACTAAGAAATTAGAGGTGATTTTTTCAAATACTTTTTTAAAATAGCTATTAGGCTGATACATCACAAAAAACTGATAATCAGAAAATTTGATACCTTTATCATTAATTAAAGCAATGTCAACCTTTCGTTGTTTATTACTTTCTATTGTTTTTTTTATAGCCCCTAAATCGGGATGAAAAAATGAACTTAAAACCAATACTTTAGTTTGCTCATCTATTACTTCTACCGAAAAATTCTTGTAATTATTCTTCGTGTTTTTTTCATTCTTAATTTTACTGATAGCAGTAGTGTAATATTGAATTCCTTTTTTATCAGATATTAAATTTGTTGAAACGGTCTGTGCTCGATTTAACGGAGAAAATTGAAACTTTTTAGAAAACACCTTTTTCCCGTTATGCATAATTGAAAAAATTGAACTCACTTTTTCTTTTCCTTCATAATACAACAAAGCTTCAACAGGAAATTTATTCTTTATATAACTGTATTTGTTAACATTTAACTGAGAAACTTGTAGGTCTTGATATAGTGTAGTGTCTCCCACAACAATCGGGAATATTTTGTTTTTTGAACTTAGATATTCATAATCATTTCCCGTTGTTTGATTTCCATCACTTATTAAAATAGTCGCATTAATGTCTTCTTTGTTTAACTCATTAACCGATTCTATAGCTTTTGTAATATCGGTTTGTGTTTCTAAAAAGGACAAGCTATCTGAAACAGCTATAGTATTACCAAAAGAGAAAAATTGAATATTAAATTTATCCTTAAGTTTTTTATCTACTTTTATTTCTTTTAAAACAGCAGCAACCTTTCCTTCCTCTTTAAAATATTTTATAGAAAGTGAATTATCAACCAAAACAGATAAAATAGGTTTGATGTTTTCAGTTTCAATAGTTTTTATTTTAGGATTGATACATAACAACGCAAGTAAAAATAAACTCAAGGCCTTTAAGCCAAAAAGTACTATGTTTATTTTAGGACTGTTTTTTATTTTATAGAAATACTGCAAAAAAGCAATAGCTATACTTAATAAGACTGCTAAAACAATATAAATGAAAGTTATTAATCCCACTAAAGATATTTTAATCTGTGAAGATAAAAAAAGCTAGCAAATAAAAATAGATTATAGACTGTATTTATTGGTTGTTAGATTTAGGTTTTGCTTCATAGACTTTAAAAAACATCATTGACGCTATATTTCTGGCTCTTTCTTTGGCGTCATTTGCTTTCGCTCCGTGAAAAAGTGATTCTAAAGTTTCAAACCATAATTGTAACCATCTTCCAAAATGTTCTTGAGAAATACTATGGTTAAAATTCCTATCCAGGTCTTTATGAGCTTTCATAGGGTTTCCTTTAAATTTCCGAACAAAGAAAAGATTCGTTTCCCAAAAATCTGTTAGTTTTTGTAAATGACTTTCCCATTTCTCTTCAGGAATTGCTTTTAAAAAAATAGGGCCTATGAAATCATCTTTCTTAAGCTTATTATAAAAAGTTGATACTAGTAAATAAACATCCTCTCTATTTTCAATTTCTTTTTTCACCATCTAAAAACTTACATTAATACACTGCAAAAGTATCTTTTTATACATTAGTAATTTATGACTAAAATCATAAATTATAGTAAAGAACTTTTACCTTATTTTAAATTGCTCTAAAAAAGGAAAGCTTAGATTCTTAAAACGAAAAGTTTATCGTTAAAAATTCCTATTATTAATCAGTAATAAAAGAATAGGATTTTCTATTTTTGCGCAATACAACACAACAACAAAACATGAACTTAACACAATTAAATGCCATATCTCCTATTGATGGTAGATACCGTAATAAAATAGCCAATTTAGCTAACTATTTTTCTGAAGAAGCTTTAATAAAATATAGAGTAAAAGTTGAGATAGAGTATTTTATTGCTTTATGTGAAATTCCGTTACCTCAATTAGCTGATTTCAATAAAGAAGTATATCCTGATTTACGTAAAATATATGAAGACTTTACGACTGAAGGTGCTCAAAAAATAAAAGATATTGAAGCTGTTACGAATCATGATGTAAAAGCTGTTGAGTACTTTATTAAAGAAAAATTTGATGCGTTAAACTTGAATAAATATAAGGAATTTATCCACTTCGGATTAACTTCTCAAGATATTAATAACACCGCTATTCCATTATCTATTAAAGATGCTATGGATGAAGTGTATTACCCTGCTTTAGATGGTTTGGTTTCTAAACTAGCCGATTTAGCTGAAGAATGGGACCATATACCTATGTTAGCGCGTACACATGGGCAACCTGCTTCTCCTACTCGTTTAGGGAAAGAATTTTTTGTTTTTGTAGAACGTATTAACAATCAAGCAATACACATACAACACACACCACATGCTGCCAAATTTGGTGGAGCAACAGGTAATTTTAATGCACATAAAGTTGCCTATTCTGATATTGATTGGAAAAACTTCGGAACTCATTTTGTAGAAGATATTTTAGGTTTACACCATTCTTTTCCTACTACTCAAATAGAGCACTACGATCATATGGCTGCTTTATATGACGGTTTAAAGCGTATTAATAATATTTTAATTGATTTAGATCGTGATATTTGGACCTATGTTTCAAACGATTATTTCAAACAAAAAATTAAAGAAGGAGAAGTTGGTTCGTCTGCAATGCCACACAAAGTAAATCCTATTGATTTTGAAAATTCTGAAGGTAATTTAGGTATTGCGAATGCTATTTTTGAGCATTTATCAGCAAAATTACCAATTTCAAGATTACAACGTGATTTAACTGATAGTACCGTTTTACGTAATGTAGGTGTCCCTTTCGGTCATACTTTAATTGCTTTTTCTTCTACTTTAAAAGGATTAAATAAATTATTACTAAACGAAGCGAAATTTGCTGAAGATTTAGAGAATAATTGGGCAGTAGTAGCTGAAGCTATTCAAACAATTTTACGTCGTGAAGCATATCCTAACCCTTATGAAGCATTAAAAGGATTGACACGTACTAATGAAAAAATAACGCAAAAATCGATTGCTAATTTTATTGATACTTTAGAAGTTTCTTCTGAAATTAAAGAGGAATTAAAAGCAATAACACCCGCTAATTATACAGGAATTTAATGAGATATTTACTTGCTTTTTTAATAGTATGCTTAGCCTATTCATGCGCTCCAGAAAAAAAAGGAGATCCTATGCGTTTTAAACACGGAACTTTTGAAATTCCTGCAGGAAATGGATATGGTAAAACTACAATCATAAGAAAAGATAGTTTACAGATCGAAGAGTACACTAAAAATATAAGTGTTTCTACGGATAGTTTGGTCACTGTAAAAGAGAATAAACATATAGATACACTCTTTATCAAATGGAAAAATAATTTCGCCTATTCATTGCGAATGAAAAACCCAAAAACTGATTTAGATAAAGACCCAATATTTGTACAAATAACAAAAGTAACTGATAGCTCTTTTAATTTTACAGCAAAAATTGGCTACTCTAACTTTAAACAAAAAGGAACCGTATATAAAGTAAACTAAATGATGGAAATTTTCTTACAAGCAGATACTTGGGGTGCATTAGTAACATTAACTTTTTTAGAAATTGTTTTAGGTATTGATAATATCATTTTTATATCAATAGCCGCTAATAAACTTCCTGAGAAATTGCAAAAAAAAGCAACTAATATTGGTTTAGTATTAGCAATGTTTTTGCGTATAGCTTTACTTTTTGGTATTTCATTACTTATAGCAATGAATGCTCCGTTTTTTCAGGTTGATTTATCTTGGTTTAAAGCCGGATTTACTGGTCAAGCTTTAATTTTATTTGCTGGTGGTCTTTTCCTTCTCTATAAAAGTACCAAGGAAATACACCATAAAGTAGAAGGACTTGCTGAAAACGAAAATGATGGTAAACCTCAAAAAGGATATACATTAAGTCAAGCTATTATTCAAATAACATTAATAAATATTGTTTTTTCTTTCGATTCAATTTTAACAGCTGTTGGTATGACCAATGGTGTTGAAGGAGCAATGATAATTATGATTGTTTCAGTAATTTTATCAATGATAATTATGATGTTATTTGCGAATCCTGTAGGTAAATTTGTAAACAAACATCCGACAATACAAATGTTAGGTTTATCATTTTTAATCTTAATCGGATTCATGTTAATTGCAGAAGGTGCTCATTTATCGCATGCAAAACTTTTTGGAGAAGAAGTTGGTACTGTACCTAAAGGATATTTATACTTTGCTATTACTTTTTCTTTAGTAGTAGAAATGTTAAATATGAAAATGAGAGGTAGCTCTAAGAAAAAAAAATAAGAAATTTTTAAGAAAAGAATAAAGAACTGATAATTAAACATAATTGTCAGTTCTTTATTTTTTTATACATTTGTAACTTCATTTATGTACAGTTTCAAAAAACATATAGCCTTTTTAAGTTTACTTGTATTACTAATTCCGTCTGTAATACAAATAGCTCATGCTTTTGAAAACCATGAGCATAGCGTTTGTACCTCTATAAATGATCATCATTTTCATGAACAAGAGTTAGATTGTTCTTTACTACACTATCAACTTCAAGTTTTTTCATATACAGTTGCTTCAAATTACGCTGTAATACCAGTACATTTTTACAAAAAAGAATATAATGAGCAACCTCAAGTAATTTCGGTTGTTTATTCTGATAAAAAATCCACCAGAGGGCCTCCTCATTTTACTGTATAATTAAAATTATTCTAAAAAAGAATAACAAATTTCTTATTTCACAGTAAAATATATTCAATGAAAAAAATAATATTCTTCCTATTTTTAATAGGAATATCAAGTATATACGCGCAAAATAGTTTATCCGGAAAAATTATCGATATAAATAAAACTCCTTTATTAGGTGTTGAAATTTATTCAGAACACTTGCACAAGGGAACCACTTCAAACGCAGAGGGAGATTATATATTACAAAACATTCCGAACGGAAAAGTAACCATTAACTTCACCTATTTAGGATTTAAAAGTATCACAAAACAGTTTATTTTTAACAATCAAAACCTAACCTTTAATCCATCATTAAAAGAATCAATTTTTAAGATTGATGAAATAATTATTTCTACTCCTTTTAATAAATTACAATCAGAAAATGTAATGAAAGTTGAGCGCCTTTCCGCAAAAGCACTGCATAAAATGGGAGCTACTACCCTATCGGAAGGAATAACTAATATCCCTGGAGTTTCACAAATATCTACAGGAGCATCTATAGGTAAGCCCGTTATCAGAGGCTTAAGTGGTAACAGAGTTTTAGTATATACGCAAGGAATTCGTTTAGAAAACCAACAGTTTGGTGGCGAACATGGTTTAGGAATAAATGATGCAGGTATTGAAGGTATTGAGGTTATTAAAGGACCATCTTCTTTATTATACGGTTCTGATGCTTTGGGTGGTGTTTTATATATTCAACCAGAAAAATTTGCTCCAGAAAATAAGACTAAAATTAATATAAGTCAACGTTATTTTTCCAATACATTGGGAAGTAATACTTCATTAGGAGTTAAATCTTCTCTTAAAAACTGGCAATTTTTAGCTAGGGGAACCTATGCTATTCATTCCGATTATAAAACTCCTTTGTATAGCGTTACCAATACTCGATTTAAAGAAAAAGATTTGAAATTAGGTATTGGCTTTAACGAAAAAAATTTCTCTTCAGAATTACGTTATAATTTTAACAATTCTAAACTAGGGTTAACTGAAGGAATTGGAGAACAAACCAAAGAGACCTATTTAGAAAGCCCATATCAAGATATAGATAATCATATTATCAGTTTACATAATCATATCTTTTTTAATGCTTCAAAATTAGATATAGATTTAGGCTATACAATTAATGGGAGAAAAGAATTTGAAGAACATGAAGGGCATCAAGAAAATGAATTAGAAGAAGAACATTCTGAAGGTGAAGTTGCCTTAAATATGAAATTAAAAACATTTAGTTACAATGCTAAATATCATTTTCCTAAAACAGAAAAGTTTGAAATTCTTTTAGGTACACAAGGATTGCATCAAACCAATAAAAACTTTGGTGAAGAGTTGTTAATTCCCAATGCAACGGTTAATGATTTTGGTGTTTTTACAACCGCTAATTTCGAAGTAAGCGATAACACGCGATTGCAAGGAGGTGTTCGTTTTGATAATCGTTCTATAAAAACAGAAAGACACGAAATTCAGCATGAAAATGAAGTTCATGTATTTAATTCAATAGACAAGTCTTTTAGTAGTTTTACAGCTTCGTTAGGATTTAAAACAAAGCTATTTAAATCTATAAATACCCGTATTAATATTGCTAACGGATTTAGAGCCCCGAATTTAGCAGAATTAACATCTAACGGTGTACATCATGGAACTAACAGGTTTGAAGAAGGAAATAATGATCTTATAAATGAAAAAAATTTACAGTTTGATCTTTCTTTGGATTATCGTTCAGAACATTTTGAAGTCTTTGCAAACGGATTTTACAATAACTTAAATAACTATATCTACCTATCTCCTACTGGAGAAATTGAAGACGAAGCTCCTGTATATACTTATTTACAAGAAAATGCTAAATTGTATGGTGGTGAATTCGGATTTCATTTACACCCACATCCTTTAGACTGGTTGCACTTAGAGAGTAGTTTTGAAACCGTTATAGGTAAACAAGACAGCGGTAATTATTTACCTTTAATTCCTGCCAATACATTAAAAAACACGTTTAGAACAGAGTTCTCAAATAAGAAATGGTTACAACATGGATATGCTTCATTAAGTATTCATTCTTATTTTAAACAAAATAATATAAGTTCTTTTGAAACAAAAACACCTGCATATAGTCTAATCAACTTTGGTATTGGTGGAGACATTATAATTAATAAATATAAAATTACAACTTCTGTCGTTGTAAATAATTTGTTTAATAAAAAGTATATTAATCACTTATCTCGATTAAAAGCAGACGGTATTTTAAATTCAGGTAGAAACATTGTCTTAGGTATTGAGTTTAATATTTAATCTTATAAAAAATCTCCCTAGTACTAATTATTACTAGGGAGATTATATATAAACAAGCTTAATTTAAATACCTTTTAATGTTGTTGTTTTAACAACTCAGGAAATTTACGCTTGAAACGATTCAATCGAGGTATCGAAACATTTTGCACGTAAGAATTTTCTGGATGTAAGCTTTCATAATTTTGATGATACTCTTCTGCTGGATAGAACTTCGTAAAAGGAGTTACTTCAGTAACAATTCTACCTTTATATAATTCTTTATTTAGCTTTTTAATTGTGTTTTCTATAACCTGTTTTTCATTGTTATTTGCATAAAATGCAATAGACCTATATTGACTACCATAATCCGGATGTTGTCCATTTATAGTCGTTGGGTTATGAGAACCAAAATAGACGTTAACTAACGTTTGAAAACTTACTTTTTTAGGATTATAATACACTGCTACAGTTTCACTATGTCCCGTTTTCCCTGTTCCAATTTCTCGATATGTCGGATTTCTTGTATGTCCACCCGCATAACCAGAAACTGCTTCTTCTACTCCATTTACACTTTCAAAAATAGCTTCAACGCACCAAAAACATCCACTAGCAAAATAAGCCAGTTCTATTTTTTCTGAATTTTCACTTTTTAAACCAATATCTTTTTTAGTGAAATTGGTAAAAATAAATATTGAAAAAAGCACCGCTATTAGTACTACTGGTTTTAATGTTTTCATGAAGTATTAAATTTTATAACCACTTGGTCGTGTAAAAAAACGTTTTTTTACAATTGTTTACAACTTTAAGCTTTCCTTAAGAAAATTAGTTGCCTGTTGTAATCGGGTTTTCTATTTTTGTTTACATAAACAGTATATATTAATGGAGCATTTTATAGTATCAGCACGTAAGTATCGTCCTCAAAATTTTGTGGATGTAGTTGGGCAAAAGGCCATAACGAATACGTTAGAGAATGCTATAAAAAACAACCATTTAGCACAGGCTTTACTCTTTACAGGACCTCGTGGTGTAGGAAAAACTTCTTGCGCTCGTATTTTGGCTAAACGTATAAACCAAGAAGATGCTGCTGCTAATGCAGATGAAGATTTTGCTTTTAATATTTTTGAATTAGATGCTGCTTCAAACAATTCGGTAGACGATATTCGTAGCTTAACTGACCAAGTACGTATTCCGCCTCAAACAGGAAAATATAAAGTCTATATTATTGATGAAGTTCACATGCTTTCTCAAGCTGCTTTTAATGCTTTTTTAAAGACCTTAGAAGAACCACCAGCGCATGCTATCTTTATTTTAGCAACTACAGAAAAGCATAAAATTATACCAACCATATTATCACGTTGTCAGATATTTGATTTTAAACGAATTAGTGTTTTAGATGCTAAAGAGTATTTAAAAACTATTTGTGTAAAAGAGAATATTACTGCTGACGATGATGCATTACACGTTATTGCTCAAAAAGCAGACGGTGCAATGCGAGATGCCTTATCTATTTTTGATAGAGTGGTTAGTTTTTCTGGTAGTAACCTAACTCGTGAAGCTGTTACACAAAACTTAAACGTGTTAGATTATGACGTGTATTTTAATGTCACCGATTTATTGTTAGAAAATAAAATTCCGCAAGTGTTAATGGCTTTTAACGATGTTTTAGGAAAAGGTTTTGAAGGACATCATTTCATTAACGGATTAGCATCACACTTTAGAGATTTACTAGTTGCAAAAGATGAAGCGACAATACCACTCTTAGAAGTTGGAGATAATACCAAAAAGAAATATCTCGACCAAGCAAAAAAAGCAAGTATGCAATTTTTACTTCCCGGTATTGATAAAGCTAATGATTGCGATTTAAAATATCGAGGTAGTAAAAACCAGCGACTGCTCGTAGAGCTTACCCTAATGCAAATAGCCTCTATCACTTTTGATGGAGCAAAAAAAAAATCTAGCAACTACATAATTCCTGCTACTTTTTTTACGTCTTTATCTCCAATAATTAAGAAAATAATAGAAGAGCCTGTTATAAAGGCACCTGAAAAAATTCAAATAAAGACTCCAGTAGTTAAAGCGACTCCAGAGCCACCAAAACCTTTCTTAAAAAACATAAAACGTCGTACTTCGGCTTTATCATTAAAGAGTATTCATCAGAAAAAAGATATTAAAAGTATTTCAGATGAAGATGAAAACTTTGATAATCATCCTAGAACTCCTTTTACTCAGGAAGAACTTAAAGAATCTTGGAAAAAATATTCCTTTAAATTACAAGAACTCAGTGAACGTAGTATTGCTGCTATTTTAACTTCAAGTGAACCACAGTTAGAAAAAGCTTTTAAAATTATTTTCTCTCTTCCTAATGATTTAATGAAAACACAATTAGAACGTGTTAAACCTAAGTTAGTTGGATACTTACGTGAGAAATTAAATAATTACGGAATTCAAATAGAAATTGTAGTTAATGAAACAGTAGAAAAAAAGTTTGCCTATACTCCCCAGGAAAAATATGAGAAATTAAAAGAGAAAAATCCGTTGATTGAAAAATTAAAAATAACCTTCGGATTAGACCTCTAAATAATCTCTTCATTTAATCCTTTCTACTTTCAATTATTTGCTTATTTTTAAGCCTTTCAGATTAAAAACAAATCTATTGCAAGAAATACGTAAAATTTTAATTGGTATTGCTTTTTCGCCTAATTTAAAGGTAAACTTATTTGAAACGATTAGATTATCTAATATGTTTAACGCTCAATTAATTGGAGTACATGTTGGAAAAAAATCGAATGAAAAAGAAAAGCAACTACAAGAATTATTAAATGAAGCTCCGAAATTAAAACTTCCATTAAAAACCGTTTGGCAAGAAGGAGAACCTGTTGATGTTATATTGCAAACAGCACAACATGAAAATGTTGATTTGCTAATACTAGGTGCCTTACAAAAAGAAAAACTATTTAAATACTATGTAGGTTCGATTGCTAGAAAACTTACCCGTAAAGCTCCTTGTTCAGTTTTATTACTTATAAAACCATCAATAAAGAGGATTGCTTGTAAACATATTGTTGTTAGCGGATTACAAGACCATAAAACTGAAGAAACTATTAAAGCTGCTTTTAGTTTGTCTAAAAAATTAGAATGTAAAAGAGTAACTATAGTTGAAGAAATTAGTCAATCGAAGTTAAATGTAATGGTTAATGACGACGTATCATTGCGAAAAAAAACCTTAGAGAAAGAACAAATGCAAGAACAAGAAGATGTTCGTGTTAAAAAAATGCTTCAACATATTGATACAAATGATATTACTATAAAAACACAAGGTATTTTTGGTCGTAGAGGATATTCTATAGGTCATTATGCTAAAATTAAAAGAGCTGATTTATTGGTTATAAGTGCTCCTAAAAAGACAGGGATTTTGGACAGAATATTTCCTCATGATATAGAATATATTTTATCAGAATTACCAACCGATGTTTTAATTGTTAAGTAAAATGGGAAAAGGAAAACGTTTTAAAACATTTTTAAGTGAAATACCGCAAAACATTTTTGCTGGTTTTGTAGTATCATTAATTGCACTTCCCTTAGGTTTTGGTTTAGCTTTAGCTTCAGGTGCACCTCCAATGTCTGGTGTTATTGCAGCAATAGTTGGTGGTATTGTCGTTGCTATTTTAGGAGGATCTCATGTAACTATTACTGGTCCTGGTAACGGATTGGTAGTTGTTATACTTGCAGCCATAACTACCTTAGGTGCTGGCGATATGCATCAAGGTTATTTATACACACTTGCCGCAATTGTTATCTCAGGAGTAATAATGGTAATTCTTGGTTTTCTTAGAATGGGTGCATTGGGTGATTATTTTCCTTCCTCAGCTATTCAAGGAATGTTAGCTGCTATTGGTATTGGTATTTTCGCAAAACAGTTTCATGTAATGCTTGGTAATTTAAATGCCAAAGGAAGTATTATCGACTTATTAATACAAGTTCCTGAAGCTATAATCAGTTTTATAAAAACGGCAGATACAAGTATTTTTTATGCCGGTTTAGTAGGTGTTGTTAGTTTATTAATCATGATTTTTTATAGTAAAATCCGTAATAAATACTTTCAATTGATACCCGCTCCTATGTGGATTGTTGTTTTAAGTGTTGGTATGTATTATTACTACGACATGTTTTCACCTGCTGTATATCCTATTGATAAAAGTTTATTAATCAACTTACCTAATAATGTTTTAGCTAGTTTTTCTTTTCCTGATTTTGGTAAAGCGTACACTTTTGATTTTATCAATGCAGTAATTGCGATTACTTTAATTGCAAGTATCGAAAGTTTATTGAGTATTAAAGCTGTAGATAAATTAGATACTCTAAAACGACGTTCTAATGTAAATAAAGATATTCGTGCCTTAGGTTTAGCAACTGTAATAAGCGCTTTCTTAGGCGGATTGAATGTCGTAACAGTGATAGCACGTAGTTCGGTTAATGTAAATAATAAAGGAAGTAATCGTTCTGCAAACTTTTTTCATGCAGCCTTTTTAGTTGCTTTTATCTTGCTTTTTGCAACAGAATTACGTAAAATTCCATTACCTGCATTAGCAGCAATTTTGGTATATACTGGTTATAAACTAGCTTCTCCTGAAAATATTATAAAAGTTTTTAAAATAGGAAAAGAACAATTAATTATATTCTTAGTTACCTTATTAACAACAATAGCTACTAGTTTAATTACTGGGATTTTAGCTGGAATACTTATTACATTCATTATTCATGTTTTTATCAATAAAAATTTGATGTTTTTTATTCGAAACTTATTAAAACCTAATGTTTTAATGTTTAAAGAAGATGATAAATATTACGTTTCTGTTGAGAATTTTTCTAGCTTCTTAAACTTTACAAAATTAAAATCGAAACTAAATCAGATCCCTGAAAATGAAGAAACAATTATCGATTTTTCTTTGTGTGATTTTGTAGATCATTCTGTTATGGAAAACCTACATAATTACGCCGAAACTTTTAAACGTAAAGGAGGTCATTTTGAAGTAATTGGTTTAGATGGTTATAAAACAGGAAGTGAGCATCCGTTTGCTCTACGTAAAAACATTCCTGTTCAAACGGGAGTAGAAACTACCACAAATAACTTAACCAAAAGACAAAAATCATTGCAAAATATTTGTAGTGAATTAGATTGGAAATATGAAATTTTACCTAAAGAACCTGTTACTCAAATTCCGCATTTCGGATATTTTAAAACACGTCAAATAAACAAAGTTTCAAATATTTTATCGAATGAAAACTGTACGCTATTTGATGTTGAATTTTCTGAAGGTGAATTAATTGCAAAGCAAATAATTAAGGTAACAATGATGTATATTGAAATTGATAAATATAC
>CBDTZS010000077.1:0-15229 GCA_965364955.1 uncultured Tenacibaculum sp.
ATTGAAAGTGTTTTAGGTATTATTACGCCGTTTGCTAGTCAGAAAGGAGAATTATCAAAAGCGTTAACTGAAGCCGGATTTAAAGTAAATGATATTAAATTGGGTACCGTACATGCTTTGCAAGGTGCTGAACGTAACATTATATTATTCAGTTCTGTTTATTCTAATGCAGATGAAGGTACTATGTTTTTTGAAAAAGATAACAAACCTAATATGTTAAATGTAGCGGTTTCTAGAGCAAAAGAAAGTTTTATATTATTTGGAGATACTCGAATTTTTGATGAAACAAAAAACACTCCTTCTGGTATTCTAAAAAAACACTTGAATATTTACGAGATGGCTACTTAAAACGGTCTTGCTTAAACAAAAAAAAAGGAGCGATTAAATCGCTCCTTTTCTATATACTTAAACATTCTGTAAGAATTACTTCTTAAAATCAGAAATTGTATTCTTAATAATAGAAATACAATCCATTAATTGCGCTTCAGTCATTACTAAAGGTGGTGCAAAACGAATAATATTTCCGTGTGTTGGTTTTGCTAATAATCCGTTATCACGTAACTTCATACAAATATCCCAAGCTGTTGAACTATCTTCAGTATCGTTAATTAAAACGGCATTTAACAATCCTTTACCTCTAACTGATAATACTAAATCAGATTTTTTAGCAAATTCAGTTAATTCAGCTCTAAAAATTTGTCCTAAACGCTCTGCATTTTCAGCTAAACCTTCTTCTTGTACAACTTCTAATGCTGCAATTGCTACTGCTGCTGCAACTGGATTACCACCAAATGTAGAACCGTGATTTCCTGGTTGTATTACATTCATTATATCATCATTTGCCAACACTCCAGAAACTGGGTACGCTCCACCACTTAATGCTTTTCCAAGAATTAAAATATCTGGTTTTACATTTTCATGATCAACCGCTAACATTTTACCCGTACGTGCAATTCCTGTTTGAACTTCATCAGCAATAAACAATACATTGTGCTTTGCACATAATGCTTTAGCAGCTGCTAAATATCCTTCAGTAGGAACATATACTCCTGCTTCACCCTGAATTGGCTCTACTAAGAAACCAGCAATGTTTTTATCACTTTCTAAAACTTCTTCTAAAGCTTTTAAGTTATTGTATTCAATTTTAATAAATCCGTCTGTATAAGGACCAAAGTTCTTACGAGCTACAGGATCATTTGAAAAAGAAATAATCGTTGTTGTACGTCCGTGAAAATTATTTTGACAAACTACTATTTGCGCTTCATTTTCATTAATTCCTTTTACTTCATATGCCCATTTTCTACACAATTTCAAAGCAGTTTCTACCGCTTCTGCACCTGTATTCATTGGTAATAATTTGTCGAAACCAAAAAGTTCAGTAGCAAATTTCTCATATTTACCTAACACGTCATTATAAAATGCTCGAGAAGTTAAGGTTAATGTTTGTGCTTGATTCACCATTGCTCCAACAATTTTCGGATGACAATGTCCTTGATTTACTGCAGAATAAGCAGATAAAAAGTCATAATACTTTTTACCTTCAACATCCCATACATACACACCTTCACCTTTACTCAGTACAACTGGTAATGGATGATAATTGTGTGCTCCATACTTGTTTTCTAATTCGATCGCTTGTTGCGAAGTTAATTGGTCTAAAACAGCCATTTAAAAATAATTTAAGGTTTATACCTTTGTTTAAACAAGGCATCGTTCAACATGCTTTACCATGCAAACATTAATAATTAAATCTCGCTTAGCGAGTAAAATAATCATTCCTAATCTACCTTTATCCTTTCGAAGAAACTCCGAAAATTCAGCGTGGGAAAGAAATCATCCCTAAAAAGTGCTGCAATTTACTAAATATTAAGTATCTTTTGAAACCTTAATCTGAGATTTTTACAGACAATGATGAAACTTGTAATTCCAATCGTTTCATCTCTCTTAAAATAGCCTTTTTATCCATCTGCATCCAAGCAAATATTTTCAACATACTTACTCCTAATAGAAACATTAATGTTCCGGCTGCCCATTGTATTAAATCTTTCGTTTCTTCAGCTTCAAAAAACTGAACAATACAATAAATAAACAATCCGAAAAAAACTAAGGTCATTACATTCATAAGAATCATTATCCATTTATTCTTCCCTTGAAATAAGCCTATTACCATTTGAAAAATAGTTTGTTCATCTAGTTCTTTATAAAATTTTGCTTCTTCCTCCGTTAATGTTTCTTTTATTAATTTGTCGATATCTTCTGTTGTATTCATAATATTATTGTTTAATTATTGTTTTTAACTTTTCCCTTGCATGAAACAATCTTGATTTTGCTGTTCCTATTGATATATTTAGTATTTCACTTATTTCTTTAAGCGAGTATGATTCCGTATAAAACAATTTAACAACTAATTGCTGCGCTATTGATAATTTTTGAATCGCTTTTAATAAGTTTATTTTTAATTCGTGTTGTTCATCAACTTCATCTGAAATAGTGTTATTTAAACCTTCCTTGTAATAGTTTTGTTGCTTATCATCTACTCTTTTACTTTTTCTTAAATAATCTATTGCTCGTCTATTTACGATACTGGTAGACCAACTCTTAAATCGATCAGGGTTTTGCAGTTCTCCTAATTTTATTAAAATAATTTGCCAACTTTCTTGTGCGATATCCTTTGCTATATCTGCATCTTTCACATACCAAAAAGCAAGTTTACAAAATTGCACGTGCCATTTTCTAACCAAAGCTGCAAAAGCTTTTTGATTGCCTTTTTTATAAGCTAAAACCAACTCTTTATCTGTTCTATTATTCAAATTTTTCATAATCGATTACACTCTATAGACGTAGAAAAAACAAAAAGGTTCATTTTTCTTTTAAAAATAGAAATTTAAGTTTGAGTTTGAGTATTTCAAACCATATCTTTTCATAATTTTGCAAAACATAAATTATAGTTTACAATGCCACGTAGAGAACGAAATAAGTTTGTTAAAAAAAATCAAGTTTTAGAATTAAAAATTGAGGATTACGCTTTTGGAGGGAAAGGAATAGCAAGAATTAAATCTGAAGAAGGTAGTTTTGTCGTTTTTGTTCCTAATACTTTACCTGGACAATTGGTAAAAGCTCAGATTAATAAATCGAGCAAAAATTATGCTGAAGCTAAATTAATTGATGTTTTAGAACCTTCAGCAGATGAAATTGAAGTTCCTTTTCAAGATATACCGGGAGCTCCATACATTCAATTACCAATTGAATTACAACATAAATATAAAAAAGAAAGCACTTTATCTTTATTCAAACGTATAGGTAAAGTAGAAAACATTGAAGATGTGTTTGATGAATTTATCGCTTCTCCAAACGTATTTCATTATAGAAATAAAATGGAATATGGTTTTTCGGCTATTGGTTACGATAGAGTTAATAAGACAGATGACGATTTTTTTACTTTAGGATTTAAACGTCGTGGAACTTGGTGGATGGGAGATAATTTAGATAAAGACTCTGGGTTATTTGATGCACAAGTTGAAGATAATTTAAAGGTAATTCGAAAATACTGCGAAGAAACGGGTTTAAACCCTTGGCACGGACCAAAGAAAGAAGGCTTCTTTAGATATTTTGTTGTTCGTAAATCTTATAAAACGAATGAATTACTATTTAATTTAGTAACGACATCCCATGATTTACCGAACTTTGATATGCAAGCTTTTGCTCAATTATTAAAAGATATTTTTGGTGAGCGTTTAGCTGGTTTACTGCATACAATAAATGATGAAGTTGGAGATCGAACGATCGCAACCTCAGGAAGTATAAACCTAATTACAGGAAAAGATAAAATCGTAGAAGAATTATTAGGATTAAACTTTGAAATCAGCATGAAAAGCTTTTTTCAAACAAACCCTAAATGTGCAGAAAAACTATATACCAAAGTTGTTGATTATGCGTTAGAAAACAAAGAAGCTATCGATAACACTGTCGTAATGGATTTATTCTGTGGAACAGGAACTATCGGTCAAATAATAGCTTCGAGAAGTGAAAATACAAAAATAGTTGGTGTAGATATTGTTGCTTCTGCAATTGAAGATGCTAAGAAAAATGCCAAAAGAAACAATGTTGATGGTTTAGAGTTTTATGCGGCAGATGTTGGTAAATTCTTGAATGAACATCCACAATATCAAAATAAAATAAGAACTATTATCTTAGACCCTGCACGTGCTGGTATTGCGCCAAAAACATTGAAAAAAATCATCAACTTAAATGCTGATAGAATGGTTTATGTATCTTGTAACCCTGCAACGCAAGCTCGTGATACTGAAGAACTAATAAATAGTGGTTATCAACTAAAAAAGATTAGTTTAGTAGATCAGTTTCCACATACAGCACATATTGAAACCGTTGTTTTATTTGAAAAATAAGTCTTAATGAAAAAATACATCTTTCTCCTATTTATTTGTTTCATAGGAATATCATCTTGTGAAAAAGACGATTTCTGTGTTCAAAACCCTGTTACGCCGAATTTGGTACTACGTTTTTATGATAAAGATGATACCTCTCAATTAAAATCAGTGCAACGCTTATCTTTAATTGCTCAAGGAAAAACAGATAGTCTTTTTACAAATCAAACTACAGATAGCATTGCAATTCCTTTAAATAGTTTAGCAACAGAAACTATTTACACTTTAAAAATGAATGATACCGATAATTTAGCTATAAATAACAAGATAGCTACACTTACCATAAAATATGATCCTGAAGATGATTATGTTTCTCGCTCATGTGGGTATAGAGTTATTTTTAAAGACGTAAACTTAGAGTACACAAGTTGGATTGATGATTTATCTACTTCACTAATTACTAATATCGATAACCAAACAAAAGCGCATGTACAAGTATATTATTAGTCTCTGTTTGGTATTTGTTTTTGTAAAAGGATACTCACAAAAAAAAGAAACTTCCAAAACTAAAAAAGATACTATAACCTACAAAACAGGTTATGGCTTACGTGTAGGTATCGATATTAGCCGACCAGTATTATCAATCGTTGATAAAAGCTATAGCGGATTAGAATTAGTCGGTGATTATCGTATTTCTAGAAAATGGTATGCGGCTACCGAATTAGGATATGAAAAGGAAATAACTTTTGAAGATTTCACGACATCAACCTCTAAAGGAAGCTATATTAAGCTCGGTGCCAATTTTAATGCATATCAGAATTGGCTAGACATGAATAACGAAATTTATGTTGGTATGCGATATGGGTTTGCGCTTTTCGATCATACTTTAAATAACTCTAAATCGAATGTAGGGAATACTTATTTCCCTTCTAGCACTATTCAAACTCCCGTAACAGAAACAGGATTAACAGCTCATTGGACTGAATTTCAATTAGGTATAAAAGTAGAAACTTTTAAAAACTTATTTCTAAGTGCCGGTTTCTCCTATAAAGTAATGTTAAGTGTAGACGATCAAACAAACTTTAAAACATTGTATGCTCCAGGTTTTAATCGTATTTTTGAAAGTAATACTGGTTTCGGATTCAATTATACAGTTTCATATTTAATCCCTTTTGTTAATAAGTAATTTTAAAGTTTATGCTTGGTTTCACTAACTTTACACTTTGATTAATTAAACTTATTAACAATGAATAAAATTCCAAGCGTAAATTTAGCAGACTTTTTATCTGATGATAAAAACAGAAAACAAAAATTCATCAATGAAATTGGTGACGCTTATGAGAATATAGGGTTTGTAGCGTTAAAAGGTCATTTTTTAGATGATGAATTAGTAGATAACTTATATACTGAAATCAAAAACTTTTTTGACTTACCTACCGATATAAAAGAAAAATATGAAATCCCAGGCATTGGTGGTCAAAGAGGCTATGTTTCTTTTGGTAAAGAAAGTGCAAAAGGAAAAAAAGAAGGAGATTTAAAAGAATTCTGGCACTTTGGTCAGTATGTAGATGCTGATTCTAAATTTACTCATGAATACCCTAATAATGTTGACGTTGAAGAACTTCCTAAATTTAATGAAGTAGGTAAACAAACTTATCAAATGCTAGAAAAAACAGCAAAATATGTTTTACGTTCATTAGCATTACACTTAAACTTAGAAGAAACTTATTTTGACAATTATATTAAAAACGGGAATAGCATTTTACGTCCTATCCACTATCCACCTATTCAAGCTGAACCTAAAGGAGCAGAAAGAGCAGCAGCGCATGGAGACATTAACTTAATTACATTGTTAATGGGAGCGCAAGGGAAAGGGTTACAAGTTCAAAATCATAATGGAGATTGGATTGATGCCGTTGCTGAAGCAGATGAATTAATGATTAATGTTGGTGATATGCTATCACGTCATAGTAATAATAAATTAAAATCAACAATACATAGAGTTACCAATCCGCCAAAAGAATCATGGGGAACATCTCGTTACTCTATCCCGTTTTTTATGCACCCTATTTCTGACATGAAATTAGACGTCTTAGATAATTGTATTGACAAAAATAATCCGAAAAAATTCGAAGATATTACAGCTGGCGAATTTTTAAACGAGCGTTTACTCGAATTAGGATTGAAAAAATAATCTAATGGATTTACAAGATCAATTAAAAAATTTATTTCCAGACCATCAAGAAACTGAAGTAAAACTTGAACAAAAACCTGGTATTTGGCTGCAAGAAGATCCGATACTTTGCAAATATGAAAAACGCAAAGGTAAACCGATCACTATTTTAGACGGCTATACCGGAGCAACACAAGATTTTAAAAAGTTAGCAAAAGAAATTAAAACAAAACTAAGCGTTGGTGGTAGTTTTAAAGATGATAAAATAATTATTCAAGGAGATTATCGTGATAAAATAATGCAGATTTTAAAAGATAAAGGCTTTAATGTAAAGCGTGTTGGAGGTTAATAATATTAAAATGTCAAGAATACAAATTCTTGGCATTTTTTGTTTTCACCATCTTTAAATGTTAAAAAGCAATCAACTAATAATAACGTTAAAAAATAAACGTTTATTATATATAAATTTAAAAGAAATCAATTAAACTCCCCCATAAATATGGCTTCTTCTATATTACATATTACTAACGGAGACAGTACAACCGAACGCATTAAAAAGTTAAATTTTGAAGGCAAAATAATTACATGGCGAGAAATGTTGTGTGAAGGAAGAACTTCTGTTGATGTTGGAAGTGAAAACTTTTGGAAAACACGTTTCGATTTTTTTAAATCTTCCTATAAAACTTCTAAACAGCAATTTATAGATTATACCGTAAAAGAATATCGTAATCTTTGTAATCAAAAAGAGCAAGATGAAATTATTTTATGGTTTGAAAATGATTTGTCTTGTCAAATAAACATGCTTGCAGTAATTAGTTGGTTAAAACGTTATCGAAAAGGTCGTGAAATATCATTGGTTTGTAGTGGGAAAATAGATTCTCAAGAAAAACTAATTGCACTGGGTGAACTTTCTGACGAGCAACTAAAGCAACATTATAAAAATAAAGTTTCATTAACTCTAGACGACATTGAATATGCCGATTATATATGGCAATTGTATTGTTCTAATAATCCGTTACAATTAGAAAAAGCTTATAAAGTACATACAAATTCAACTTTTAGCTATTTAGAAGAAGCGATAAAACATCATTTACTTCGTTTTCCTTCCATCGAAAACGGATTAAATCATATAGAAAACAGTATTTTAAAAACGGCTTCGAATACTCAATTTGATAGTAAAGGTCAATTCGTTGGTCACCTATTAGCAAACCAAGAAAACTACGGATTTGGTGATTCTCAATACTTTAATAAGATTGATCAATTAAAAAAATTATTCACTTCATTTAATCCCATTAAACTAAGTAAGGTTGGTAAGCAAGTATTATATCATCAAACAAATTATTATGGTAAAATACGTTCTGATTTTTCGTATCTTGGGGGCGCTAAAAAATACAGTTACTTATATGTAAACGCTACAGATAAGCTGTTAAAAATTACCTCATAAATGAATATTCAACATTCTGAACTCATCTTAAATCCTGATGGAAGTATTTACCATCTAAATTTAAAACCTGAGCATATCGCTACCGATATTATCTTCGTTGGAGATCAAAATCGTGTAGATAAAGTAACTCAACATTTCGATTCTATTGAATTCACGACTCAAAAACGTGAATTTAAAACCAGCACAGGAACTTACAAAGGAAAACGTTTAACAGTAATTTCTACCGGAATTGGACCTGATAATATTGATATTGTTTTAAATGAATTAGATGCCTTAGTTAACATCAATTTAGAAACGCGTCAAGTAAAAGATACTCATACACAGTTAAACATTACTCGTATTGGAACTTCTGGTTCATTACAAACTGATATTCCTGTAAATAGTTTTTTATTAAGTTCTCACGGATTGGATTTAAACGGAATGTTATTATCCTATCAAACGGAAGAAATTGGGCATCCAGAAATGGAACAAGCTTTTATTAAGCATACCGATTGGAGTTCTAAAAAATCATATCCTTTAATTGTTTCTAACGGAAAAACTTTAGAAGATAAATTGTTTTCAGACAAAATACATATAGGAATTACAGCTACGGCTGGAGGTTTCTATGGCCCACAAGGGCGTGTATTACGTTTAGGATTACAAGATGCTGAATTAAATAAAAAAATAGATAGTTTTCATCATAACGGAAATAGAATTACAAACCTAGAAATGGAAACTTCTGCTATTTACGGGCTCTCAAAATTACTAGGCCATAATGCTGCTTCGATGAATGCAATAATTGCAAACAGAGCAAATGGTACATTTAGTGAAGATCCTAGTAAAGTTGTTGCCGATTTGATTACATATACATTAGAAAAATTAGTAGAATAGATGCTGAATTTAAAAGTCGGTGGTGTACCAGAACATTTTAATTATCCTTGGTATGTAACCTTAAAAAACAAAGAATTTACTAACCAAGGTATTAATTTACGTTGGCAAGATTTTCCTGGAGGTACTGGAGAGATGTGTAAAGCATTACGTTCTGGTGAAGTTGATATTGCAATTGTGCTTACCGAAGGAATCATTAAAGATATTATCAATGGTAATCCTTCGAAAATAACACAAACCTTTGTAAAGAGCCCATTAATATGGGGGATTCATGTTGGAGCAAAATCAGAATTTAAAAAAATTGAAGATTTAGAAAATGCTACAGTAGCTATTAGTCGTTTTGGATCAGGTTCACATTTAATGGCAATCGTAAACGCACATAATAACGGTTGGAACATTGCAAAATTAAAATTTAAAGTAGTTGGAGATTTACAAGGTGGAATAGACGCCTTAACAAATAAAGAAGCAGATTACTTTATGTGGGAACATTTTACAACAAAACCATTAGTTGATAATGGTATTTTTAGACGTTTAGGTGATTGCCCTACTCCTTGGCCTTGTTTTGTTGTTGCTGTTCGTAATGAAGTACTAGAAAATAATTTTGAAGAAGTAAAAAAAGTTTTAGATATTATTAATAATTGTACGAGTGATTTTAAAGAGATACAAAATATTGATAAAACTTTAGCGCACAGGTATGAACAACAACTAGAAGATATTCAGAAATGGTTATCAATAACTGAATGGAATGATGGAGAACCTTTAACTAAAAACTTAATTACTAGCATACAAAATAAAATGGTTGAGTTTAACGTTATTAGTGAGAAGAAAGATTCTGGTGAGTTAATTAGAAATATGTATATTTGACTTTTTTAAAACTAAAAAAATGAAAAAAATAGTATTTATTGCAATTTGTGTTATTAGTTTAGTAGGTTTTTCTTCTTGCGGAAGTACAAGTCCTTGTGGTTTAGCAAAAATTGATCAAACAAAACAAAACCAACATCAACCAGAAATCGTTGTTGCAGATGTAACTGAGGTTACTGAATAATTTGGTGTTTCTTTTATTCAAATTCAATAAATCCGCTTTTCTTAGGCGGATTTTTAATTTTTCTTTTCTAACATTGGCACAAACTTAAAGTCACCTAATTCGTGCTTTTCAAATTCTTTTGGAGATTTTCTAATAAACAAGGTCATAACCTGTTCTTTATCTCCTACAGGAATTAACAACTTCCCTCCTACTTTTATTTGCCCTAACAAAGCTTTAGGCACAAACGGAGCTCCTGCTGTTACAATAATTTTATCAAAAGGTGCTTCTTCTGACAAACCAATATAACCGTCTCCAAAAATAAATCGCTTAGGCCTATACCCAATTTTAGGCAAGAACATCGAAGTTCTTTTAAATAATTCATGCTGACGTTCTATTGAATATACCTCCGCTTTTAACTCTAATAAAACAGCTGTTTGATACCCCGAACCAGTTCCTATTTCAAGTACTTTCTCACCTGGTTTTATTTCTAAAACTTGAGACTGAAACGCTACCGTATACGGATGAGAAATTGTTTGTTCAGCAGCAATAGGAAATGCTTTATCTTGGTATGCATGTGCTTCAAAGCTACTGTCAATAAACAAGTGTCTCGGAATTTTACGAACCGCATTTAACACGTTTTCATCTACAATACCTTTAGCATGTAAAATAGCTGCTAATTGATTTCTAAGTCCTTGATGTTTTGTTGTGTCTTTCATTAATGTGATGCTATACAAACGGTAAATGATACTTTAATCTATTGACCCACAATAGTATTGTTTTTAACAAATATACATTCTAGGTTTTCTCTAATGATCTAATTTCAACAAATCAAAAGTAGTAATAAATCTCTATAAAAGTGTATCTTTGTTAGCATTGCTTTTCAGGTTAAAACAGAAAAGCTAAATAGGTTAAAAACAACGTCATTTAAAGGTTAAAATTTTTAGTAATGAACAACCTTCTTGTTATAAATGACAAAAAAAATCAAAGATATTATGTTAAAAGCTGGAGTTTTAGGTGCAGGTCATTTAGGTAAAATTCACTTGCGTTTGTTACAACAATCTGAAAAATATGATTTAATAGGTTTCTATGATCCTTTTACTAAAAATGCTGAAAAAGTAGCGAGTGAGTTTGGCTACAAATTATTTAATTCTGTTGAAGAATTAATTGATGCTGTTGATGTTGTTGATATAGTCACTCCAACACTATCTCATTTTGATTGCGCCAAACAAGCAATTGAAAAGGGGAAACATATTTTTATTGAGAAACCAATTACAAATACGCTACAAGAAGCGGAAGCTATTAGAACTTTAGCTAGTCAAAACCACATTCGTGGTCAGGTTGGGCATGTTGAACGTTTTAATCCCGCATTTACTGCTGTTAAAGACATGATAGACACACCAATGTTTATCGAAACACATCGATTAGCCGAATTTAACCCAAGAGGAACTGATGTACCTGTTGTTTTAGATTTAATGATTCATGATATTGATATTATTTTATCTGTAGTAAAATCTAAAGTAAAGAATGTTCATGCAAGCGGAGTTTCAGTTATTTCTGACACCCCAGATATTGCAAATGCTCGTATTGAGTTCGAAAACGGATGTGTTGCAAACTTAACATCTAGTAGAATTTCAATGAAGAATATGCGTAAGAGTCGCTTTTTTCAAAAAGATGCATATATCTCAGTTGATTTCTTAGAGAAGAAATCGGAGGTAGTTAAAATGAAAGACGTTCCAGAACAACCAGATGAATTTGCTATGATTCTTCAAAATGCGGAAGGTGTTAAAAAGCAAATTTACTTTGACAATCCTGAGGTAGTTGATAACAATGCTATTTTAGATGAATTAGAATCGTTTGCAGATGCTGTCATAAATAATACAACTCCAATAGTTTCATTAAGTCAAGGAGCCGAAGCTTTACGCGTTGCTCACTTAATTATAGATTGTTTTTAATTTTATGAAAGAATTGAGTAGATTACTTTTTCTTCTAATTTTCTTTGGAGGTATTTACTTCTTATATAATAGAGGTAACATGGCTTTGTTTATAGGAAAAACAACTAAAATAAACGCTCAAGTTGATTCAATCATAGGTATTTATGGAACAAAAGGTATAGGTTTCCATCAAAAAATATATTATCAATATTCATATAACAATAAGAAATTTAATTCCTCTTTTATAAATAAAGCTACCATGTGGGAACCTTTAATAGAAAAAGATAGTTTGCTATTAAAAATTGCAACAAACAAACCAAATAATAATAAAGTTATAGGAGTTTATTTCTCTTATAAATAAAACCGACAACATGAAAAATATCGCTGTAATTGGAGCAGGAACTATGGGTAATGGAATTGCTCATACATTTGCTCAATTTGGATACAACGTTCAACTTATTGATATATCACAAGCTGCTTTAGATAAAGGTATCGCAACTATTACTAAAAATTTAGACAGAATGGTGTCTAAAGAGAAAATATCAGAAGAAGATAAAAATACTACTTTAAATAACATTTCAACGTATACATCAATTAAAGAAGGTGTTCAGCACGCTAGTTTAGTAATTGAAGCAGCTACAGAAAATGTGAATTTGAAATTAAAAATATTTAAAGACTTAGATGAAGTTTGTCCTAAAGACACCATTTTGGCGACCAATACTTCTTCTATTTCAATAACACAGATTGCTGCGGTAACAAAAAGACCTGATAAAGTAATTGGAATGCACTTTATGAATCCAGTGCCAATTATGAAATTGGTTGAAATCATTAGAGGTTACAATACAACTGATGAAGTAATGGATTTTACTGTTGATTTAACAAAAAAAATAGGTAAAATACCTGTTGAAGTTAATGATTATCCAGGTTTTGTAGCAAACCGTATTTTAATGCCAATGATTAACGAATCTATTGAAACCTTATACAACGGTGTTGCAGGTGTTGCTGAAATTGATACCGTAATGAAACTAGGAATGGCACACCCAATGGGGCCTCTACAATTAGCGGATTTTATTGGACTTGATATATGTTTATCTATTTTAAATGTAATGTATGACGGTTTTAAAAACCCGAAATATGCTCCATGTCCGTTATTAGTAAACATGGTCAATGCCGGTAAATTAGGAAGTAAATCTGGCGAAGGTTTTTACGACTATTCTGAAAGTAGAAAAGCAGAGAAAGTAGCGAAGATGTTTTCTTAATTCTTTAACGTTTTATTAAACTAAAACGAGGGAACTTCAATTGAAGTTCCCTCGTTTTAGTTTAAAATTTTAATTTTAACTCAACCTAACAAGAAGTGTCTGCAATAATTTTCCATTCTCCTTTTATCTTTTTAAAGATAATCATGAACACTCCATCTGCGTTTCCTATTTTTCTTTTTAAATGATATTCACCCATTACGAAATAAGATCCGCTATTAATTTTTGAGATATCGTTGATCTTAAAATTAAGTTTTCCCGAATGGCCTTTTGTTGGGTATCCTTTTTTGTAATTAGCTAAAGTTTTGTTCCACCCTAAAGTAATTCCGTTACTTCCGTAAAACTTTAACGAATCACTTTTCCAATACCCCTGCATAAATCCTTCTAAATCATGATTCGACCAAGCTTCTTCTTGAACTTTCATTACCGCTAAAATTTCCTGTTTTTCAATTTCTTCAGAAACTTCAACTTTTACAGGTTCATTTTTACATGAAACTATTATAAATAATAAAATGCTATATATAAGTGACTTTCTCATTTAAAATAATGAATTAATGATTTCTTTAACGGTTACTCCTTCTGCTTCTGCTTTATAATTCTTTACTATTCTATGCGATAATATAGGAATAGAAACTGCTTGAACATCTTCAATATCTGGTGAATATTTCCCATTTACTGCCGCATGTGCTTTTGCCGCTAAAATTAAATTCTGAGATGCTCTTGGTCCTGCTCCCCAATCAATATACTTTTTTACTAACTCAGTAGCTTTATCAGATTTAGGTCTTGTTTTACCTACTAAACGAACTGCATATTCCACCACATTATCTGCAACAGGAATTTTTCTAATCAATTTTTGCAATTCTATAATCTCTTGAGAAGAAAGAATAGAATTTACATTCTGACTAATTATTGAAGTAGTACTTTTTACTACTTCAACCTCTTCTTCAAATGATGGATAGTCTAAATGTATAGAAAACATAAATCTATCTAACTGAGCTTCTGGTAAAGGATACGTTCCTTCTTGCTCTATAGGGTTTTGTGTTGCTAACACAAAAAAAGGTAAATCTAATTTATAATGATGCCCCGAAACTGTAACAGATTTTTCCTGCATCGCTTCTAATAAAGCAGCTTGGGTTTTAGGTGGCGTACGATTAATTTCATCTGCTAAAATAATGTTTGAAAAAATGGGTCCTTTTATAAATTTAAAATGACGATTTTCATCTAATATCTCACTTCCTAAAATATCAGAAGGCATTAAATCTGGTGTAAACTGAATACGGCTAAACTGTAAACCTAACACATCAGAAATAGTATTTACTAATAAAGTTTTTGCTAACCCTGGCACCCCTATTAAAAGAGAATGTCCTCCACAAAGAACAGATAATAAGGTATAATTAACAGCTTCTTGCTGCCCTATTATAACTTTACCTATTTCTTGTTGTAATTGATTAAACTTTGTCACTAAATTATTTACAGCAGCTACATCTGACATATATTAAATTTTAAATTTTCTTACTTCAAAAAATTAATTTACAAACTATTATAAAAAAAAGATTCCCGCTTACGCGGGAATCACAATATACTAAAATTATTAGTTCTTATTTATTTTCTTTTTTCCAATCTTTTTTAAAGGTACACTTTTTATAATCGCTCCCTAACTTTATATAAGTTTCTTGAATTTTTTCTTTTGACCACTTTGTAATTACTTCTTCTTTTTTCTTAGCCAAAGCAAACTGTTGCATTCTTACATAATCTAGTACAAGGTCTGCCGTATGTGTTTCGGTTTTATCTTTTAATAAGATTACTTTATACATTTTTTCTCCCTCACGAGTCTCATCATAAAAAACATCAGATAATTCTCCTTTTTTAAGTTCACTAATTCTTCCAAATAAATCTGGAGCCATTCTTGTTAACTCAAATGTAGTTTCTTGTGTATATGGATTAATTATTAAACCTCCGTTATTCTTCGTTTCCTTATCTTCAGAGTACTTTTTTACAGCTTCTTCAAAAGTTAATTTCCCTTCTTTTATATCTTTTATAATCTTTTCAATATCATCTTTCGTTTCTTTTAACTTCTCATCTGCAATTTCTGGTTGCATTAATATATGAGAAACATCACGTCCGTTACCTCTTATTTTATTTAATAAAA
>CBDTZS010000078.1:0-15180 GCA_965364955.1 uncultured Tenacibaculum sp.
TGTAACTCCGTTGTCTTACGACTTCGCAGGTTCGAATCCTGCTCTCCCCACAAAAAAACTTCAATCGAAAGATTAAAGTTTTTTTTTGTTTCCAATATTATTTTGTTTACTTTTTTGCAATATTAGTTAAACAATTAGTATTTTAGCTGAATACTAATTGTTTTGTTTATGAAAAATATATTTCTATTTATAGTATTATTACAGTCATTTATTTCTGTAAGTCAAGACCAGGGAGAAATCTCAGGAAAGATAATTGATGCTAAAACTAGGGAGGTTCTTCCTTTTGTAAATGTATTGGTCTATGGAACTTCTATAGGTGTTGCATCAGATGAGAATGGTTCTTTTAAAATTTCAAACATTCCGTTAGGGTATAATAAATTACAAGTTTCATTTATAGGTTATGAAACATTAATTTCAGATGAATACTTAGTTACAAAAGATAATGTTCCTTTTGTAGCTATTGAATTGAAAGAAAGCAACACAAGTCTTAAAGAAGTTGAAGTAAAAGCAAGTTTATTTAAAAAATCAATAGAAAGCCCATTATCATTACAGTCCTTAGGAGTAGCCGAAATCGAGAAAAACCCTGGCGGAAATAGAGATATTCTAAAAGTAATTCAATCATTTCCTGGTGTTGCCTCAAATCCTGGGTTTAGAAATGATATTATAATTAGAGGAGGAGCAACGTCTGAAAATAAATTCTATTTAGATGGTATTGAGGTTCCTGTGATTAACCATTTTCAAACGCAAGGAGCTACAGGAGGTCCTGTAGGAATAATGAATGCTGATTTAATTCGTAAAGTTGACTTTTACTCAAGTGCTTTTCCTGCAAACAGAGGTAATACATTGAGTTCAGTTATAGAGTTTACTCAGAAAAAAGGAAATCCAACAGCGCTTAATACAAGAGCTACTTTAGGAACTTCGGATGCTGGTATAACTTTAGATGGTCCTTTAGGAGATAACACTACGTTTATGTTCTCTGTGCGCCAATCGTATCTACAGTTTTTATTCAAATTAATAAAACTACCTTTTTTACCAACATATAATGATTTTCAATTAAATGTAAAATCTCAATTATCAAAAAACAGTGAGTTATCTATAGTTGCTTTGGGAGCAATAGATAATTTTAAATTGAATAAAACTGTTAATGAAGGCGAAACAGATATAGAAAAATTAAAAAGCAACAAAATTTTTCTAAACAGGGTTCCTGTAAATAGTCAATGGAATTATACGGTTGGAGCTAGTTATAAGTATTTTGATGAGAATGCTACTCATTTGTTTGTTTTAAGTAGAAATGAGCTTAAAAATAAAGCAGTAAAATATTTTATGAATGAAGAACTACCTTCAAACTTATTGTTAGATTATAATTCTAAAGAAATAGAAACAAAGCTTAGGTATGAAAACGACTTTAGTACAATGAAGAATTATAAAGTTAATATAGGAGCTAATTTTGAAAAAGCTACATACATAAATAACACCTACCGAAAAGTAGCCAATTCTCAAGGAGTTTTTGAAGATACTTTTAATTCAGAAATTGACTTTATAAAATATGGTGTATTTGGTCAAGTTTCAAAAGAATATTTAAATAATAAGCTAGGGGTGTCTTTTGGTTTTAGAATAGATGGAGTTGATTATAATAGTGAAATGAAAAACCTGTTAAATCAATTTTCTCCAAGGCTTTCTTTAAGTTACAGTTTAAGTGATAAACTATCGTTGAATTCATCAGTAGGCCGTTATTACCAATTACCTTCTTATACCGTTTTAGGGTTTAAAAGTAATGCAGGTGAGTTTGTAAATAAAAAAGGACTAAAATATATACAATCTGATCATTTTGTAAGCGGATTATCATATAGGCCTAATACAAGTTCTAAAATTACTTTTGAAGGGTTTTATAAGTCTTATAATAATTATCCGTTTTCGGTAAGAAATCAAATAAGTTTAGCAAATTTAGGAGCTGATTTTGGTGTGGTAGGTAATGAAGAGGTCGTCTCTAATTCTAAAGGAAGAGCCTATGGTTTTGAATTCCTTGCTCAGAAAAAATCATATAATGGTTTGTACGGAATAGCTTCTTATACTTTTGTAAGAAGTGAATTCAAAAATGCTATAGGTAATTATATTCCATCTACTTGGGATAATAAGCACCTTATAACCATAACGGCTGGAAAAAAATTAAAGAAAAATTGGGAAATAGGGGCTAAGTTTAGATTGGTTGGTGGTAGACCTTATACTCCTTACGACGAAAACGCATCATCATTAAAATCAAATTATGATGTTGTAAATGGTGGAATTTTAGATTACACAAAATTAAATGGAGAACGTTTCGCTACTTATACACAGTTTGATGTAAGAGTTGATAAAACATGGTATTTAAAGAAAGCAGCTATTAATTTATATATTGATATTCAAAATGTTTACGCAAGTAGCTCAAAGCAACGTCCGTTTTTATTACCAATAGAAGATCAAAATGGTAGGGTTTCTGACCCTAGTGATACTTCTAGGTACCTTTTAGAAGAAATAGAAAGTACTTCAGGTAGAGCTTTACCAAGAATTGGTGTGATTATAGATTTTTAGAGGAATGAAATTTTTAATGTTGTTTAAAAAACTGTAAATTGCTCAACAAAATAAAATTTATCTTATGAGAAAATTGTTAATGGGAGCTGCTTTTAGTTTCTTAAGTATTGGTTCAATAACCGCTCAAGAATATCAATTTAATACGATAAAAGATATTGAAAATACAGAGGTGAAAAGTCAGGGTAGAACTGGTACTTGTTGGAGTTTCTCAACTACATCATTTTTAGAATCTGAAATTATACGATTAACAGGTAAGAATATTGATTTATCAGAAATGTACACAGTACGTAATACGTATTCAGATAAAGCGGCTAATTATTTATATCGCCAAGGTAAGGCCCAGTTTAGTGAAGGGGGTTTAGGACACGACGTTATTAATTCTGTAGCTAACTACGGATTAGTTCCAGAACAGGTTTTTTCAGGATTAGATGTAGGACAAGACAGGCATAATCATGCAGAAGTTGTAGCTGTTTTAAAATCTATGCTAGACGCTTATATTAAAAATCCAGCAAAACAATTAAGTCCGAAATGGAAAAAAGCAACAGAAAGTGTTTTAGATGTTTATTTAGGAGAAAATAAAAAAGAATTTGAATTTGAAGGGAAAAAGTATACTCCAGAAACTTTTGCAGAGTATGTAAAAATTAATCCATCAAATTATGTTACAATTACTTCTTTTAAGCATGCTAAAATGTATGATGAATTTGTTTTAAATATTCCTGACAACTTTTCAAACGGATCGTTTTATAATGTCTCGTTAGACGAGTTAGTATCGGTAACAGAAGATGCTATTGAAAAAGGATATACAATTGAATTAGATTGTGATGTTTCTGAAAAAACATTTTCTTCTAAAAATGGTGTAGCATTTATACCTGCGAGTAGTTCAGAAAGTAAAAAAGGATTAAAAGAAATTGTAAAAGAAAAGAATATAACACCAAGTTTACGTCAAGCAGAATTTGAAAATTTTAATACTACCGATGACCATTTAATGCATATTGTTGGATTGGTAAAAGATCAGAAAGGAAATAAGTATTTTAAGGTTAAAAATTCTTGGGGAACTAAACAAGGGAATAACGGATACGTATATATGTCAATTCCTTATTTTAAACTAAAAACTATTTCAGTATTACTTCATAAAGAAGCGGTTTCAAGTGATTTAAAAAAGAAATTAGAGATCAATTAAAAAGGATTTAAAAATTAAACAAAAGCTCGAAGAAACATCTTCGAGCTTTTTGTTTTTACTAAGTAGAGAGGGAATTTTGTACCTTTCCAAACTTATGAGAAAATAATTTGTATGGAAGAAAAAATTAATCAAGATGAAAGTGTAGAACAATCTAAACAAGCTGTTCAGGAGGATGCAAAAGGATTGTGGCAAAGTTCAAAGAAGTTTCTTGTTGAGTTGTTAGACTTTCGTGATGACACTGATCAAGAGGCAACTATTGAAGCAATAAAAGTCGATATTCCGTTTAAAGGAGCAACCGCTTGGATTTTAATCTGTTCTATATTTGTTGCATCAATTGGTTTAAATGCAAATTCAACAGCTGTTGTAATCGGAGCTATGCTAATATCACCGTTAATGGGCCCTATTTTAGGAATAGGTATGTCTATTGCAATTAATGATATTGATACGTTAAAAAAATCGATGGTCAACTTAGCTACTATGATTGTGTTAAGTTTATTAACCGCATTTTTATTTTTCTTTTTATTTCCATTGAAAGAAGAAACGTCTGAGTTGTTAGGTAGAGTAAAACCAGATATACGGGATGTGTTAATTGCCTTTTTTGGTGGTTTAGCTTTAATTATAGCCCGTACTAAAAAAGGAACGATAGCTTCAGTAATATTTGGTGTGGCAATTGCAACAGCATTAATGCCGCCATTATGTACAGCCGGTTATGGTTTAGCAATAGGTAATTTTGAGTATTTCTTTGGGGCGATGTATTTGTTTATTATAAACACGATATTTATAGCATTAGCAACATTCTTAGTGTTAAAATTATTAGGGTTTACCATGATTCGTTATGTAAACTCTGAAAAAAGAAAAAGAATTGCTCGTTTAGCTTCTTTTGTAGCTTTTCTGGTCATGGTTCCTGCGGTATTTACTTTTATAAATGTGTATAAAGAGAGTGTTATTAGTGCAAGTTATGAGAAGTTTTTAAAGGAGAAAATACGGTCTAACAAAGACTTATGGTTGCAACGTGAAAACATAGAAAGAAAAACTAAAAAGGTAAATCTATTTTTTAATGGAGATGTAACAGATGCTACTGAAACTTTTTTAAGAAATGAACTTAAAACGTATGCTAAATTAGATACTTATGAGCTGGTCATAAACGAGAACAAAGCTCGTAGTGTAGATAGGGTAGTAGATGCTTATGATAGAGCAATTGTTGATTTAGATGAGAAAGACAATGTAATAAAAGGCTTACATAGAGAAATTGAAGATTTAAAAAGCACAATTTCAACGTTGAATAATAGCATAGAACAAACTGCTTTAAATACGGATAAAAATAGTATTCCGTTCAGTAAAATAGCTAAGGATGCTAAAATTAGATTTAATGATATTAAGAAAATAAGTTTTGCCAAAATATTATCATCTAAAGACTTTATAAAGATTGATACGATTCCTGAATTATCAGTTACATGGAATAAGAAATTGGCAGATTCTATAATTCAAAAGAAAGAGAAAGAGCTTAAAAGTTGGCTACAAAAGGAGCTTAAATTAGATACGCTGTTTATTAAGAAGTATTAGAAAATACATTTATTAGAGTTCATAAAATCATTGGTAAATATAAAAACCGAGCATTTGCTCGGTTTTTTATATTTACTTGCTAAAGTATTCTATTATTAATTTTATAACTTATTAAAGTATAAACTTCTAATTATCCCATCTGAGAGCCCTATTTTAGGAACAAATATTTTTCTAGCTCCACTCCATTTCATTGCTGAAAGGTATATTTTGGTTGCAGGAACAATTACATCAGCTCTATCATGATTTAAACTTAATTCAGAGATACGTTCTTTGTAACTCATTTTTTTTAAGAATTGATATTGAGCGTTTAAGTATATGTATGATATTGGTTTTCCGAAATCTCTACCCGACATTTTAAAGATTTTATTAATATTTCCGCCAGAACCAATTAATGAAATACGTTTGTAGTTTTTAGTGTTCTCTTCAATCCATTCTTGTACTTCTTTAAAAATAGCCTTGTTTTCTGTTTTTTTATTGTTGATTAATCGGACTGTACCTATTTTAAAAGATTTTGACTTGACAATTCTACCTTTTGAAAATAATGTAAACTCAGTACTACCACCACCAACATCAACATAAAGATAGGTTGATTCTGATTCTATTAATTGATTTAAGTCGGTAGAAAATATAATGGCAGCTTCTTTTTTTCCGTCAATAATATCAATTTCTACTCCTGTTTCTTTTAAAACAGTATGTATTATTTCTGGTCCATTTTCTGCTTCTCTCATAGCTGAGGTAGCACAGGCTTTGTATTTTTCAACACCGTGAACTTTCATGAGTAATTTAAAAGCTTCCATAGCATCAATCATACGATTGGTGTTTTCTTCTGAAATACGACCTGTAACGAAAGTATCAGCTCCTAAACGAATTGGTACTCTAACTAATGAAGATTTTTTAAACTGAGGCTCTTTACCGTTTTCTTCAATAACATTAGCTATTAAAAGTCTTATTGCATTAGAACCTATATCAATAGCGCCATATTTTTTTATTTTCAAAATATATAGATTTATCTATGATTTTTAGGGAATTCCACTAAAGTAGTTGTTCCCTTTTTTATATCTTTCCAATGTTTTTCTTTAAATTGAATGCCAATTACTCCGCAAGTAGAAACATGAGCGATTGGTTTATCACCAAATTTATTGACAAAACTATTAATGCCATGGTCATGACTGAATATAATAGCGCTATCAAAACTATCATCTAAAGCTTTAACTGTTTTAACTAAATACCCATCACTAAAACTATATAATTGACGTTTAATCTTCAGGTTAGAAAGCGGGTATTTGAAGTTTTCACAAAAGATAACAGCAGTATGCAGGGCTCTATTTGCACTACTTGAGATAAACACATCTGGCTTTTTAATTTCTTTAGCTAGATGTTTAGATAAAAGATGGGCGTCTTTAATACCACGTTCTTTTAAAGGTCTATCAATGTCTTCTATGTTTTCGTACTCCCAAGAAGATTTTGCGTGACGAACGATATAAAGTGTTTTCATTTAATTTTTAAAAGCTATGTAAATATAAAACTAAGGAGCTAAACGGTCAAGTTTCCAAGAATAATCTTTTTGTAAAGTATATCTTATACGATCGTGCATTCTATTGGGACGACCTTGCCAAAACTCAATTGATACAGGTTTTATCATGAAGCCTCCCCAATGTGGTGGGCGGTTAATTTCTTTTCCTTCAAATTTGTTTTCAAAGTTTCTCAATTGATCATCAAGCTCATTTCGTGAAGAAACAACTTCACTTTGGTTAGAAGCCCAAGCACCTAATTTACTTCCGTCTGGTCTAGATTCGAAATAGCCGTCAGATAAATTTTCTGAAAGCTTCTCTGCTCTTCCTTTTATAATTATTTGCTGCTCTAAGCCTGCCCAAAAAAAAGAAAGACATACGTTGTTATTGTTCAATATGGCTTTTCCTTTTTCAGAATTGTAATTCGTGTAAAAAATAAAACCTTCCCAAGTGTATTTTTTTAATAATACAATTCTATTCTTAGGGAAACCATCTAATCCTATTGATGAAATAGTCATAGCATTTGCTTCATCAACCATTTCAGAATTATGGGCTGTTAAAAACCAATCCCTAAAAAGTTCAATTGGGTTTTCAGGACAGTTCTTTTTAAGTAACTCCTGTTTTTCGTATGATTTTCTGTGATCGCTTAAATCGTGTGACATTATAATTTTTTAAACTATGTAAAAATACAGTTTTATCAAATATTTCAACCTTTTTTATCTTTAAAATTTAACAAATTTTAGAAAGAAAACTGCAAAATTAGATAAGACTAAAGACATTTCAAGGATTAATTTATATCAAAAAACAGTTCGTCATTAATTTTTCACAGTTGGGTATGTCTTTTTATGTTACGTTTTAAAAAGAAAGCAAATTTGTACTATCAAATAACAAAACAATGAAACGATTATTACTTATTTTATGCTTATTTATTCAAGGTTATTTAATTGCACAAACTACTATTTCTGGAAATGTAACTGATAAAAAAGGAAACCCAATTGAAGGGGCTAACGTATATTTAGAAGGAACTTACGATGGAACTTCAACGAATGTTAAAGGTGATTTTTCCTTTTCAACTTCAACAAAAGGAACACAAACGTTAATCGTTTCTTTTATTTCTTTTGAAACATTTTCAAAAACAACAGATATATCTAGGTTAAATAACTTAAAAATAAAATTACGAGAAGATGTAAATACATTAGATGCAGTAACTATAAATGCAGGGACTTTTGAAGCTGGAGATAATGCTAAAGTAACCGCTTTAAAACCTTTAGATGTTGTTACAACAGCAAGTGCTTTGGGAGATTTTGTAGGAGCTTTACAAACCTTACCAGGAACATCAACTGTAGATGAAGATGGTCGCTTGTTTGTACGCGGTGGAGATGCCGAAGAAACACAAATTTTTGTAGACGGAATTAGAGTATTTACACCGTATTCTCCATCAGCAAAAAACATTCCAACTCGTGGACGATTTTCTCCTTTTTTATTCAAAGGAATTACATTTTCTACAGGAGGGTATTCGGCAGAATACGGGCAAGCATTATCGAGTGTTTTATTGCTAAACACAAATGACGAAGTGATTGAAGAAAAAACCGATTTATCTTTTATGACAGTTGGTTTAGGTGTTGGTAATACGCAAGTATTTGGTAAGAACTCATTAAGTGTAAATGCCTCGTATATCAATTTAGCACCATATCAAGCTGCTTTTCCGGATAGAAATACATGGAACAAGCCTGTGCAAGCCTTAAGTGGAGAAGCCGTGTATCGTTTCAAATTTAAAGATGAATCTTTATTAAAAGTTTACGGAGCGTTTAGTTATACCGATTTCGATTTGATTCAAAAAGATATAAATTATACGGATGGTTTCCGTTTTGGTTTAAAAAACAGGAACTTATATTTTAATAGTTCTTATAAAAATAATTTTGGAAATGGATGGAAAATTGCAACTGGGGCAAGTTTTACAAATGATCATTCTGATATTAAGGTTGTAGATAGTGAGATTACTGATGAAGAAAATTCAGCACACTTTAAAGTAGCTATGAAAAAACGTTTCTCTAACCGGTTTAAATTAAACTTTGGTGCTGAATATTTTATAACTGATTTTAACGAAAATTATAAAAGCATAATCAATGGTAATTTCAATTACGGATTTGATAATAATATCTTCGGAAGTTATATTGAAGCTGATGTCTTTTTTTCTAAGAGGTTAGCCTCTAAAGTTGGAGTTCGTGGAGAGTATTCTGAATTACTGAATGAATTTACTATTTCACCAAGAGCCTCTTTAGCTTATAAGTCAGGAAAAAACTCACAGTTCTCTTTTGCTTACGGACGTTTTTTTCAAAACCCTAAAAATGATTATTTAAAATTCAATACTAATTTTAAAGCCGAAAATACGTCACACTTTATTGCAAATTACCAATATGTTAAAAACAAACAGATCTTTAGAATTGAAGGATATTACAAGAAGTATCAAGATTTAGTGAAATATGATACAGATTTTTCTTTACCAACGTCAAATTATTCAAATTTAGGAAAAGGATATGCTAAGGGGATTGATGTATTCTGGAGAGATAATAAAAATATAAAAAATACTGATTATTGGATTTCATATTCGTTTTTAGATACTGAAAGAGATTACAAAAACTATCCAACAAAAGCGGCTCCTAATTTTGTATCAGCACATAATTTGTCAGTAGTAGGAAAACATTGGATTGCAGACTGGAAAAGTCAAGTTGGTTTGAGTTATAATTTTGCTTCTGGTAGAAACTATACCAATCCAAATGAAGCAGGATTCTTAAATAATAAAACAAAAAATTACAATTCGGTAAGTGTAAACTGGGCGTATTTAATTAGTCAGCAAAAAATATTATATTTCTCAGTAAACAATGTTTTAGGGAATCAAAATGTATTTGGATACAATTATAAAAACACACCAAATATGAATGGAATTTTTGATAGACAAGCAGTAATACCGAATGCAGATAGATTCTTTTTTGTCGGTTTCTTTTGGACAATTAGCGATAATAAAAAAGATAATCAATTAGATAATTTGTAAGAACTACAACTCAGTAATAAAAAACAACAACTCGGTTTTCTTTTTTATTCTACTATATGAAAAGTTAAGATATTTGAACAATCAATTAAAAACGATAACAATGCAAAAAATTATTTTAATAACAGTACTTTTTTTTGGCGGACTATTAAGTTCATTAGCCCAGGGAGGTAACACAATTACAGTTGAGTTTAAAGGAATGAAATCAGATAAAGGAAGTTTATATGTAGCATTATATAATACTGAATCTTCTTTTTTAAAGAAAGGGTTTAAAGGCGAAGTTGTGAAAATTACTGACAAAAAAGCTACAATTATTTTTAAAGATATTCCAGAAGGAAATTATGCTATTTCTTCATTTCATGATGAAAATAATAATAAAAAAATGGATGCTAATTTTTTAGGTATCCCAAAAGAACCTATTGGAATGTCTAATGATGCAACTGGTTTTATGGGACCACCAAAATATAAAGATGCAAAGTTTGAGGTAACTAAAAATATAACATTAACAATTAACGTAAACTAAAAAATATGAAAAAAGTAATTACATTAATAGCATTAGTATTCGCTGTAAATATATCAGCACAAAGTCAATATGAAAAAGGAATGAACAAAGCTTTTGAGCTTTGGGAAGCAAATAAAACAACAGAAGCTAGTCAATTATTTGAGCGAATATCTAAAGCTGAAAAAGACAATTGGTTACCATCTTATTACGCTGCAACTATCGAAATTATTGGAAGTTTTGGTGTAAAAGATGAAACTGTTTTAAAAGCTAAACTGAATAAAGCTCAAGAGTTTTTAGATGCAGCGACAGCTAACTCATCAGATAATCCAGAAATTTTAATAACACAAGCGTTATTAAATACCGCTTATATGGCTTTTGATGGTCAAAAGTATGGAATGTCTATGTCTATGAAAAATGGAGGATTATATTCAAAAGCATTCAAATTGGCGCCAAATAACCCGAGAGTAATTTTAAGTAAAGCAGAAGCAGATATGGGAGCAGCAAATTTTTTCGGACAACCTACAGCGCCATTTTGTAAGAGTATAAAAAGAGCTATTGAATTAGGTGAAAAAGAAAAAATAGCAGAAAAATTTTATCCTAAGTTTATGGTTAAAAGAGCTGAGAAAGTATTAAACAAATGTGAGAAAAAATAATTGTTTTTGTAGGTGGTAAATGTCTACTTTTGTGGCACAATACAAACTAAAAATAATGGCATTAAAAGCAGTTTTATTTGATATGGATGGTGTAATTGTAGACACTGAACCATTACACAAGCAAGCATATTTTTTAATGTTCAATAAAGTAGGAATTGAAGTTTCTCAAGAGCTATATAACGCTTATACAGGGCAGTCGACTTTAGAAATATGTAAAGACTTAGTTGCTAAATATAATTTATCGATAGCAGCCACTGAACTAGTTGACTATAAAAGAGCTTTTTTTAAAGAGCTCTTTTTTTCTGATAAAAATGATTTACAATTATTAGAAGGTGTTTTAGATTTGATTAAAGATTATTATGTAAACGGAATTACGTTAGTATTGGCATCTTCAGCTTCTATGGTTACGATCGATAATGTTTTTAATAAGTTCGATTTAAATAAATACTTTAAAGGAAAAATTAGTGGGGCAGATTTAAAAGCTTCAAAACCACACCCAGAAATTTTCTTGAAAGCTGCAGGTATAGCAGGTTTTAAGAAAGGAGAATGTTTAGTGATTGAAGATTCTACAAACGGAATTAAAGCGGCTTACGATGGCGGAATTTACTGTGTAGCTTATAAAAGTGAGCATTCTAAAGCTCAGGATTATTCGTTAGCTCAAAAAGTCATTTCTAACTATACAGAGATTGGATATAACTTGGTAAAAGAGGTCGTTTAATTTTTGTTAGATAATTTTTTATCTGATTGAGCGGAGTCGAGGTATATTTAATCTAAGTTAATCAACTCAATCATTTTTTTATAAGACCTTTTATCTATTACCCATTCCGTATACTCTTTATGTGGTAGTTTTTCTATGCTTTTTGTAGGATGTAGTTGATGGAAAATAGTCAACGCAGCTAAAAAACTTCCAGCTTTAGAAGGGTGGAAATTATCACGATCATACGTGTTTTGTAATTTCTCATATAAATTATAAGCTTTCCATTTTTTTCCAACAGAAAACAATACGGCGTTATTTTTTTTTGCAGCCGTTTCATGATTATCAATTACTTTATCAAACGTATGATAATAACGTTTTGATGGCCAAACCATAAAGTAACCAAGCGTTGTTTTATATTGATTGCAAAGAGTCTTTATTTTGGCACCGTCTTCTACCAACATTTTTTTTCCTTCAGGTTGAGATGATGGTCCTTGTTGAATAATTACATAATCAAACTTTTCTTTGGTTAATAGGTTTTGTAATAATCCTTTATCTAAATGATCTATAATCGCGTAATTAGGAAAACACAAGCTTTTCGTTTTTATAGATATGCCGTTTCGTTCTCCAATATATTCTAATATTTTAGGCATATTATTAGAATAAGTTAAACTATTTCCTACAAACAAAATATTTTGAGCGTTCGCAGAAACTTGAATGAATAAAAATAAAAAGAGTAATTTTTTCAAAGTTAATTTTTAGAGATTATTACGTATTTATATATGAATTAGTATGTTAGCTAGCTACTAAATTAATGATAAAAAACGAGTCAGTGGAAAATCAATAGAATTTTATGAGTCAAGAATGAGCTATTAATTATATACTTTTTTACTGTGTAACATTTTACGACATTTTAATTTTGACAAGTACTAATTTAAAATTAAGAGGTTAAAAAACCAAAATATCCAAAGTAAACACCCATAATTAGGGTTAATATTATAATGTATTTTTGATTTTCTGCTTTCAATATGGGTGATTTGTAGCTAGTAAACATCTGAGGAAATACTATTAGTATGATTCCTTTTAAAAGCGACAACCACCCAAATATTGTAATAACGATAGTCCAATCTGAATTCCAGTGATTATGAAATTCTACTATTAAAAACCCAAAAACAATAGCCATAAACCCCCCGAGTATAAGGTAGGAAGAGTGCTCAACTAATTTTGGGATTTTTTCTTTATAATATTTGCTACTAAACACTAATCCTAAGGAAAACGAAAGATAAACTGTTGCTAAAATCTTTGCAATTAATATTGAGATTTCCATAATTATTATTTTAATGTATTATATGTTTTTAATGCTACAGAATGTTATTCGTATATGATTTTTGTAAAAAAAAAAGCGATGCACTTTCCGTTGTTTCGGAAAGGTAACTAATTCGCGTGAATTTTCATTAACGAAATTTCGTAGAAATTAATGAGTAAAAGAGTTGTTTTTACCTCAGTTCTTTGTTGTATTTACTCTGTTAAAGATATTTCGATTTAAAGAATCTAACAAGTTTTTATTCAACCGTTCTAGTTCAGATATTTTCTTATTTAATTCTCCAATTTTCTTATCCTCACAAGAGGTTATTAAAATTAAAAAGGAATAATAATGTTTTTCATGATTTTTAAAAGGACTAGTCCTGAAATATGGCTACAGTTTAAAATTGAATTTCGGCTGTTAATTTATAAGCTATATTAGGTGTTTTAAAATCTAAACCTAGGTGTAATCTTACTTGATTGTATTTTTTACAGCTCTTTTATTCCTTGAATTAGTTCTTTTATGTACAGATATCAAATCCTTATGACATTTTTTAAAAGATGAACGAATTAATTACTCAACTTTGAGATATATAGCCTAATAGATATTTATGTTCTATAAAGACTTGTAGTATCATCAGATATTTGTAATATAATCAAAAACAAAACATCCGATTGATTAGCGATAATCAATTTTTATTTACTCAGGCGGTATCCGAAAAGCCTATTTTTAATAGAGTAGGAGTTATTTAATACCTTAATCAATTATGGGGGCATATAATGCGGTTGTAGAACAACTTAAAAGTATTTTGGATGGCAATTCAGAAATGAAAAAAAGTCTAGGAGATTCACTAAAAAAGGCAGTAGAATTATCTCAATACGGTAATCCGAGCAAAAGTATAGCTCCTTTAAATAAAGACCTTTATAAAGCAATAGACAAAGAGTTTAATGGAAAAGGATGGCCAGAAACAGTAGAGGCTTATTACGACTATTTAGACCTTTATGTACGAATGATTCCAAATGAAAGTAGTGATCCGGAATATCCTACTGCCTGGAAAAGCGATGGAACGAAGAATGGATATAATCAAAAAGTATATGATTTCCTTTGTCAATCATATTGGTTGATTGATCAAGAAGATTCAGAAGGAAAAACCATGCAGAGTTATCCTGAATTTGCCAATTGGTTGGTGAGTTTTGCAAATGCTTGGGGAACTTTCTTAGATACTGAAGATTCTTTAACAAAAGAGAGCTTACAATCGTTCAAAGATGATAAAGATGATAGTGGTGAAAGCGTTTATAATTTTTCTTTGTATTCGGATAATGAAAACAGTTGGACAACTTTCAACCAATTCTTTTACAGAAATTTTAATAAAGCAGACCCAAAAACAGGAATTTCTCCTTTACGCCCAATAGCAGATCCTGATGATAATACAACCATTGTTTCTCCTGCCGATTGTACTTTTAAAGCGCATTACCCAATTGACAAAAAAGGAAATGTTGACGAGATTACATTAAAAGGAACACATCGTATTGGTTCTGTAGATGAGTTATTAGAGTATAGTAAATATGGGGAGAATTTTTATGGAGGCACATTTATTCATTATTTCTTAAGTCCTTTTGATTATCATCGTTTTCATACACCTGTAAGTGGTGAGATTTTAGAGATTCTTCCAGTGGAAGGAAAAGTTTATTTGAATGTAGAGACTGCTTCTAACGGACAGTTTGAAGCTCCTGATGGTGGTGAAAACGCATATGAGTTTACACAAGCTCGTGGATTGGTAATCATGGATGCTGGCCCTGAAGTTGGAAAAGTAGCTATTTTGCCAATAGGAATGTGCCAAGTGTCTGGTGTAGATATGTACACTGAACTTCAAGGGAAAAAAGTAGTGAAAGGACAAGAATTTGGAAAATTTAGATTTGGAGGTTCAGATATCATTATGTTATTTGAAAAACCACCAAAAGAATTGTATATGTTCCAAAAAAATCCGTCACACATACCAATTCATTTTCAATACGGACAAACGTCTGTTTATTGGAATAAGTAACTGGTGTTTTTTTAATAAAGGGAGATAGTTTTCATAAGAAAACTATCTCCCTTTATAATATATCTATCCAATAATCTATTAAAGACAGAGTTTAGATAAACAGAAACCTTGTT
>CBDTZS010000079.1:0-15084 GCA_965364955.1 uncultured Tenacibaculum sp.
TCCTGCAATACCACTCGTAGCTGGGAAACTAAATGTTCCGCCATTACAAATCGTTGCATCACCAAAATTCAACTCCGTGTTTGGAGTTACCGTCAATCCTATAGTCGTTTCTTCTGGACAACTATTATTTGCTGTTGTTACTTCTACAGTATAATCTCCTGCATTTGCAGCAGTAGCATTAGATATTACTAAATCTTTACTTGTTGAAAGTTCTGTATTTGGTGCTGAATTTTTATACCAACTATAAGTATAATCAACCGATGGGATAGCAATGTCTGCTCCTGGAGTATCATCGAAATCAGTTACTCTTACTCCTGTTGGTGTTGCTGTTAATGTAATGTCTTCTCCTTCACAAACTGATGCTGGACTTGGTGCTATAACAACACTTGAAATCTTATCACTAATAATTTCAGTTCCATTAGCACCATTATATCCTCCTACATGTCCTGTGACTAAACCGCTTGAACTAAAACCTGAACCATCTAGAACACCATCTTTTGTGCTATCTGTACCCCCTGACTCAAAAGAATCTGGACAACCATCGTTATCACTATCTAAATCTAAATAATCAGGGTCTCCGTCTTTATCTGTATCCAACAAACATGATAATTGAGTAAAAGGTATATCTTGTTTTAGTATGGACGGACCTTCATATTGAACATCTAATGATTCACCTCCGGCATTCTCAAAAAAAGTAACTTCTATTTGATGATACCCAGCACTTAAATTAACTTGACCACTTTCTTCTACACTTCCATGCAATCCATCATTATCAACTATTTCATTTCCATCTATAAACAACTTAGATCCATCATCAGAGGTTGTATAAAACGTATAACTTCCTGGTGTAGATATTAATATAAGCCCTTTATATCGTATGCTAAATGTATCACCCGGACTAGGTATAGAAGCAAACAATGCGTCTACATCAAAATTCGTAACAGTTCCTATACTTAAAGCTCCAGTAGTTGGAATATTATCCACTGAAGACCCTGAAGGTACCAAATCATAAAATTCATAACTAATAGAATTTGTACAAGTATTTTCTACAGTATCTAAAATACCATCGTTATCATTATCTAAATCACATGAATCTGCTACATTATCAGAATCAACATCCGAAAAACCTGAAACTGTAACCACACAACATGTTGTACTATCTGAAGAATCGGTTACTGCTGCTGTATTTGCCTGACCACTAGTTCCTACAGTAGTAGGTATTCCATTTGCATCTACTCCTGTAAATGCTCCGTTTGTTAATTGCGTATAATTAAAACTTCCTGCTGCTTCTAAAGCATCAAAACAACCATCGTTATCTGAATCGGTATCTAAATAATCTGGTGTACCATCACTGTCTGTATCTCTTACAGTACAGAAATCCATATCTACAAATTCGATAGCTTGATAATTAGGATTAGATAAACCATCACCATTACCAAGGTAATTCGTTACTACTATTCTTTTTACATGAATACTAGAAGAAATAGATAACTGATGTGCTACATCAGTCACAGTAGCTCCTCCTGATACAGCAAAGTATCTATCTAAAGCTGAATCATATGATAAATCTGCACCAATAATTATGTCTAAATTAACAATAGTACCATTTTCATCGTAAGCAACAACATTAACTTCATCTTGAAAATTACTAGTATCGATGTCTGCTATAACAAAATTGTTTAATTTAACAATTTCTGAGAAAATAAATTCAACAGAAGAATTTTGCGTATCATCAGTAGAATCGGTACCATCTTGTCCTAGTATTAAACTACCTGCATTCGTGGCAATTGTAGTACCTCCAACATTGTTAAAAGATGTTACAATATTAATATCGACACCTGAACTAAAAACATTAGTAAAAATATGGTTTGTGTCACCAGAAGTAAGAGCAGGAGACAAAGCAGTTGAAAAAATACCTGTATATGATGTACCACATATACCTTCATTTATATCTAAAATACCATCGTTATCATTATCTAAATCACATAAATCAGATACGCCATCTCCATCTGTATCTACAGTCCCAAAAGGACAACTACATGATGTAACTCCTGCATTTTGAAAATCTCCTGTCGCATTTGAAGCAGTAGCTGTGTTTGGCACCCCATTCGTATTTACATCGTTTGATGGAAATTGATAATTAGCTAATTGACTTGTAGTTGTTCCTGCTTCAATAGCATCTGAACAACCATCACCATCACTATCTAAATCTAAATAATCTGGTGTTCCATCACTATCAGTATCTAACTGTGTATTACAAAACGTAAAATTACTTAGTGCTAATACTTGAAACTGTGAACTAACTGGTGAAGTCGATAAATTTCGATATCTTATTTCAATTTTAGTAATCCATGTTTGAATACCATTAATTATTACATTACGATTATTACTAGTTAATGTCCCCGTAAAAGTATTGGCTGTAAAAGTTTGTCCATCTAACGTATATTCAGATACACTTAAAGCATGAGTAGTACCATCTGCTTTCGTTATTATTAACTCTACTTCATCAATAAAACCATTACTAGCACCACCACCTAAATCAAGGTCATAAATAGTAAAACCTAAATTATAAATAGGTTCATCAAATTCGAAAGTATGTATTGATTCACCAGCTATTTGTGCTTTTTGATATAATGTATATGAAGAATTTGTAGTACTGAAATCGTTTATTTTAAATTCTTGAGTTGACAAGCCTCCCCCATCTCGGGTTAGCTTAACCCCTGTTCCATTAATCGTTAAATTAGGATTTGTTAATGGATCATCCCCTGATTCTTCAGCCGTACCTCCTTCGACATACTCATTATCCCAATTAAGAGTAGAATTATTTGTTGCACAAATTCCTAATTCACTTACATCTAAAACACCATCATTATCACTATCAAAATCACATGAATCATTTACTCCATCTCCATCAGAATCAGAAGCTGTTGAAGCGCCACCTACACCCGCACCATTAGTACAAGAATCTGGAGAAGTACCACAAGAAATTGAAGCTTCCCAACCAGCTCTTATTTCACTTCCGTCAGACGTAAAAACAAAATAGAGAGATGTACCTGAAGAAGTTACTATCCCAGGGCTAGTAGTACCGCAATAAACACCTAATAACGGATCACTATTACTTGTTCCGTCATAGATGGTTAAGCGATCATAGCCACACGACGCTTCATTTTCAATATTAAATGAAGTAAAATTAAAGGTTAAATTACCTCCACTTTCTGAAGTGAAAGTGATATCAAAATCTTCATCATCATTATAATCTCCTGAATCTCCACCTGAATCAGTAAAAGTTCCTGAACATGTAGCTATGCTAGCTCCATCTAGGTCATCTATATTGTAAGTTATTTGAGCTTTAAGATCACTGAATGTAAAACTTAAAATAAAGAAAATTAATAACCCTAAAAACTTTGATCTATTTTCACAAACTAAACTTTTATTTGCACCAGACCTGTAATTCTTTCTCATACTATTATATATACTAATAACCCAAATAAAATTTGGATATTATTTTAATCAATTTATAAAACGTTTGAGATTTTTTTAATCCCCAACACCAACAACTTTAACACATTACACATGCATTATTATATATAGCTCTGGGGGGATCACTAGATATTTTTTTTTGCGCGAATATAATAATAATAATTATTCTACTTATATATAAGACTATTTTTTATTCAAAAGTTCATAAATAAGCAAATACTAATTATTACATATAATTATAGACCCAATATAATTTGGGTTTATTTTCAATCAATCTATAAAATGGTTTGAGATTTTCCCACCCCAAACACTGATATAATTAATACACTAAACATGTACTAAAATATATAGTTTGGGGGGACAACTAGAATTAGTTGTTTCAAATATAATAATTTTAAAAACAATAAAGTCATTTTTATTAAAAAAAACATAAAAAAAAGTTAAAAAACACAAGTATCATTTTTTTTTATACATAAAAAAAAATAATCAATTAAATCAATTAATACTACCCCGTAATTTACACGCTTAGATTGAATTAAAACCTCCAGACTACCAACAGTAAAGTTTTTTATTCAAAACCTCTTAAACTGCCTTATTTTAAGGTTTTATTATTTTTAATAACTTTTCTATAGTAAAATCAACTTCATTTACAGTTGTGAACTTACTAAACGAAAATCGTACAGATGTTTTTTCAGCAGCATCTTCATTTAAAAAAGTACTTAGCACATGTGAACCTTTACTTGCACCACTTTGACAAGCACTACCTCCTGAAACAGCAATTCCCGCTAAATCTAAATTAAATAATAACATTTTCTCTTTTACAGGAAAACGAACATTTAATATGGTATAACTACTTTTTTCTAAATTTGATGATTCTCCATTAAACTCAACACCCACAAAACAAAAATTTAATTGCTTAATAAAGTATTTTTTTATTCCTTCTATATACATTTTATCTTTCTGTAAATTATTACATGCAATAGCTAACGCTTTTTCCATTCCTAATATGGCATGTACATTTTCAGTGCTCGACCTCACTCCTTTTTCTTGTTCACCACCATACAACATAGGCTGGATTGAAATCCCTTTTTTCACATATACAAAACCGACTCCTTTTGGACCGTGGAATTTATGTGCACTCGCAGCTATAAAATCTATGGGAATTTTCTGTAAATCTAATTGATAATGTCCAATTGCCTGTACGGTATCTGAATGAAAAAGTGCTTCGTGTTTTTTACATAATTCTGAAACCTCTTTAATAGGCAGTAAATTACCAATCTCATTATTTACATACATCAAAGTTACCAAGGTTTTCTCAGTTGTACTTTTTAAAAGACCTTCCAATGCATTTAAACTAATTGCTCCTCGCTCATTTACATCAACAAAATCTACATTTATTTTGTATGTTTTTTGCAAATACTGTACAGTACGTAAAACAGCATGATGCTCAATTTTAGACGTCACAATTCTTGTTACTCCTAAATTTAACACGGCATTGTACAAAACTAAGTTATCCGCTTCAGTACCACCTGCTGTAAAAATGATTTGACTTGCAGATATATTAAAATGTTTTGCTATATTTTTTCTTGCTGTTTCAACAGCGGATTTTGCTTTTCTACCAAACTGATGTGTAGAAGAAGGGTTACCAAAATTACTTAACATTGACTGTTGCATTACTTCAACAACCTCAGGTAACATAGGAGTAGTTGCAGCATTATCTAAATAAATAGGTTTCATAAGGCAAAAATAAATTAATTAGCATTTTGGTAAATATAAACTTCGGTTGCTCCTTGACCATATTTTTGATAAGAGGCATCATAATATTTCACAGGGTAATTATTCAATAAATAGTTTAACTCCGTTTTTAAAACTCCTTCGCCTTTTCCATGAATCAATACCAATTTTGATATTCTTTTCGATATACAGTATTCCACTTTATGCTTTGCTGTTTCTAATTGTAACGAAAGCACATCGTAATTATCCATTCCGCGAGTAGACTTCACCAATCTTTCTGCATGTAGATCTACCTCCATCACCACTTCATTTTTATCTTTAACAAATACAGATTTTTTCTTTTTATTTTTTTCCTGTATTTTAGCTTTCAATAACGAGTTATTAATATCGATATATTTACTTAATTCATTTTGATCTACATGAATCTTCACCAATTCAGAAGCTAAAAAACCATACTCCATTCCATCATCATCCTTAACAAAAAACATGTTATTTTCCTTTTTTGTTATGAATCCTCTAATATCAGCATCTAAAACTGCCACTTTACTACCTATTTCTAAACACATTCTTAACCTTTACTTAATTCATTAAAAGAGTTTTATAGTGTATTTTTGCCATAATTACACATTACAAAAGAACTGTAAAAAAATGATAAACACTAAAAATATCAACACAAAAACATTCTTCGAAGAAGCTGGTAAAGAAATAACGATTAGCAATGAACGTAAAAAACTACTTACTAATATTGCTCTTGTAATTACTAACGAATATAAAGAGAGAGAAAAAATAAACTTAAATTTTATTTGCACTCACAACTCTAGAAGAAGTCAATTTACACAAGCTTGGAGTTTCTTTGCTGTTGAATATTTTAATCTAAAAAATATTTTTACTTATTCTGGTGGTACAGAAGTTACCGCCTTTCACAGAAATACTGTAAAATCTTTACAAAAAACTGGTTTTATTTTTAATGTTATCGATTTTTCACATCAAAATCCACGTTACTTAGTATCTTTTAAAGATACTAAGAAATCAATTTTGGGATTCTCAAAAACATATGATGATCCTAATAACAGCTACCCATATATAGCTATTACTACTTGTGATAATGCAGACGAAAACTGCCCTTTCATCCCTGATGCAATTACTAGGTTTCATTTACCTTACATAGATCCAAAAAAGTCAGACAATACTGATTTAGCCTCTGAAACCTATTTAAAGACCAGTAAACAAATAGCAGGAGAACTTTTTTTTGTTTTTGAAACTATAAAAAACGAGCTGTAATTTACACCACTGTTTCTTTATCATAAGGAATACTTTCTAAAACGTGATTTATCGCATTTACTCGCGCTAATGTTTTTCGATTAGCACGAATCACTTTCCATGGTGACGCTGTTGTATTTGTTTTAGAAAACATCGCTCGTTTATACGCTGTATAATCATCCCAAAGTTCTTGTGCTTTTTTATCAACAGGTGTCATTTTCCATTGTTTTAATGGATTATCTTTAATATCACTAAATCTTTTTGCTTGTTCTTTTTTATTGATAGACATATATATTTTGACTAATCGAATACCTGATTCTAAAATCATTCTTTCAAAATCATTTACCTGATTCATGAAAATTTTATACTCCTCTTGAGAACAGAATCCATTTACCGGTTCTACAACCGCTCGATTATACCAACTACGATCAAAAAAAACCATTTCTCCTGCTTTAGGAAACTGCTTTACATATCGTTGAAAATACCATTGAGTTCTCTCATCTTCATTTGGTTTTGGTAACGCTACAATACGCATATGACGCGGATTAATTCTTTCCGTAATTCTACGAATTGCACCTCCTTTTCCGGCAGCATCTCTTCCTTCGAAAATAATTATTATACGTTCGTCGTTATTAATAGCCCAAGTTTGCAAACGAATTAACTCTACTTGCAATTTTTTTAATTTACGCTCGTAATCAACATACCGAAGTGCTCTTTCTAAATTAAAAGGCTTCGATAAAATCGCTTTTAACCCTTTAACTGATTTGAGCTTATTCACATCTTTTTGCGTTAACTTTTCCATATTAATCTAAATTATTTACTGAGCGATAATAACGCATTACTATATTAGGATCTGGATTTGCCACCGTTTTTGACTCTTCTTTTTCCTCGTAATTAAATTGCGACAATACATGACGCATACACTCTATTCTTGCTTTCTTTTTATCGTTGGTTTTTACAACTATCCACGGACTATATGTTGTATGTGTTTTACTAAACATTTCATCTTTATAAAAAGTGTACTTGCTCCATAACTCTTGGCCTTTTTTATCTACAGGGCTAAATTTCCATCTTTTTAAAGGATCGTCATTACGGGCATCAAATCGACGCATTTGCTCATCTTTAGATATTGACAACCAAAACTTAATAATTGTTACACCGTCTTCATATAACATATGCTCAAATTCAGGCACCTGTACCAAAAATTTTTTATATTCTTCTTTTGTACAAAACCCCATTACCGGTTCAACCACTGCCCTATTATACCAACTACGATCAAAAAAAACAATTTCACCAGGGTTTGGCAATTCCCTAATATAACGTTGAAAATACCATTGCCCTTTTTCGACCACAGTAGGTTTATTTAATGCAACCAAGCGCATAGAACGCGGATTTAAATGCTCCATAAAACGACGGATATTCCCACCTTTTCCTGCGGCATCTCGTCCTTCAAAAATCACAGCTACTCGTTTATTATTTTTTGCTACCCATTGTTGAAGTTTTACTAATTCAACCTGAAGTTTCTTAAGTTCATTTTCATATTCTATTTTTTCTTTAACCTTAACAACAGAAACTCCTTTTTTTTTAATTAAGGTCAATAATTCTTCATTTGTTGAAACACTTTCAAAATCATCAATCGTAAGTTTTGCTTTATTCCCCATTTAAAATAATATAGATTCAATAACTAATAGTTTAGCTAAAATAAGGCGATATTAGCTGCTATGAAAAAAAAAATCTTTTTTTTATTTATCCTATTCTCTATGAATATTTTCTCTCAACGAAAATATGCTAAAGAATTTAGCTTTTTAAACGATAATGATTTATTCATTTCTATTTATCAAGACCGTTATTATACTAATGGCATGTTTTTCACATATCGGTATCTAAGCAATAACAAACATAAAAATTTAGAAAAAAAAACATTCGAAGTTCAAATTGGGCACCATATGTACACCCCTTTTAAGGCGACCGTAGAGCAATTTGGAGATCACGATCGTCCGTTTGCGGGTTATTTATTTGGCAGTTTTGGTATTAATCATTTTTACAAAAACGGATCCATATTAAAAACATCGTTACAAATAGGAATGATTGGCCCTTCCGCAGTAAGTAAAGAACTACAAGATTTTATTCATGATATATATGGCTATAAAAAAGCTATTGGCTGGAAATACCAAATTGCAGATGCCATTGGCATAAACATCAATGCAGCCTATATAAAAAATTTAGCGAGCGATGAGCTTCTTGACATTAACTGGGTAAACAACATGAAACTAGGAACTATATACACAGAATTCTCAACAGGTTTCTATGGACGCATTGGCTTAAAACCGCTTCAAAAAATCATAAACTCCATTGCTTTTAATGGAAACTTGAATAACAGTGTAACAAATTCTAATAACGAAGTTGAATCTTTTATCTACCTAAAACCTATGTTTAGTTATATTGCTTATGATGCAACTATTCAAGGAAGTTTTTTAAATAACAACAGCCCTATTACTTTCGAAATTGAACCTTTTAAATTTACAACTGAAATAGGAATACGTTTTACAGCCAATCGCTTTAATTTTGGTTACGTCATAAATTACCATACGAAAAAGCTAAAAAGTATACGTGTACCTAAAGGAAATTTTTACGGAACGGTACAATTAAATTACCAATTTAATTAATTATTATTTCTAGTTGAAAAAATAATTTTTAAAATCATCAAATTAAGATATATTTGTAAATCTAATAAACAGAACCTATACTAAATGAAATTTATCGTATCTAGCTCTCAATTATTAAAACAACTACAAGTTTTAGGAGGGGTTATAAACAGCAATAACACATTACCTATTTTAGACAACTTCTTGTTCGAACTAGCTAACAATGAACTTCAAATATCTTCGTCAGACCTTGAAACTACTATGACCTCGGTTATAGAAGTAGAAAGTACTGATTCAGGATCAATTGCTATTAATGCTCGTTTATTATTAGACACCTTGAAAACATTTCCTGAGCAACCGCTTACTTTTAAAGCAGAAAGTGGTAGTACTATAGAAATAATTTCTGAACAAGGTAAATACGACATGGCATATTTTAGCGGAGAAGAATTCCCTAAAGCTGTTGAGTTACCTTCACCTAGCAATACTGAAATTCCATCACACATTTTAGCTACGGCAATTTCAAAAACAATTTTTGCGGCTGGAAATGACGATTTAAGGCCAGTAATGAGTGGAGTCTTTTTTCAATTCAATTCAAAAGAATTAACTTTTGTTGCTACTGATGCTCACAAATTAGTAAAATATACTCGTACCGATGTTACTGCTGATAAGTCAGCAGAATTTATTATGCCTAAAAAACCTTTAAACTTATTAAAGGGAATTTTAAGCGGATCTGAAGACAACGTTACGATTGAATACAATGACACCAATGCTAAATTTATTTTTGGTAATGTCGTTTTAATTTGTCGTTTAATCGATGGAAAATACCCTAATTACGAAGCTGTAATCCCTAAAGAGAATCCAAATAAATTAACTGTTGACAGAGCTTCTTTCTTAAACTCAGTTCGTCGTGTATCTATTTTCTCTAGTAAAACTACACACCAAATTCGTTTAAAAATGGCAGGAACGGAGTTAAATATTTCTGCTGAAGATTTAGATTATTCAAATAAAGCTGACGAACGCTTACATTGCGATTATCAAGGAGATGACATGCAAATTGGATTTAACTCACGTTTTTTAAGCGAAATGTTAAACAACCTAAGCGCTAATGATGTATTGATTGAAATGTCTTTACCAAATCGTGCAGGAATTTTAACTCCGATTGATGGTACTGATGAAGGTGAACAAATTACAATGTTGGTTATGCCAGTGATGTTAAACGGTTAAAAAACAACCTACAAAAAACCATAAAAGCCACAGAATCAAAACTGTGGCTTTTATTTTTTACTTTAAGTAAATGCATAATTTATTTTGTTAACATCTTTCGCTTTTAAAAATGATAAATAATTGTAAATTTACGTTTTTCAAACTTTTTTATAAATCACAATGGGTAAAATAATAGCAATTGCAAATCAAAAAGGTGGCGTAGGTAAAACTACTAGTACCATAAATTTAGCAGCATCATTAGGTGTTTTAGAAAAAAAAGTATTATTAATTGATGCTGACCCACAGGCAAATGCTACTTCCGGCTTAGGAATAGATGTTGATGGTGTCGAGTTTGGAACTTATCAAGTTTTAGAACATACCATATCAGCAAAAGAGACAATTTTAAAAACGACCTCTCCTAATGTTGATTTAATTCCCGCTCATATTGATCTTGTTGCTATTGAGATAGAATTAGTAGATAAACAAGAAAGAGAGTATATGCTTAAAAAGGCATTAAAAGATATTAAGGACGATTACGATTACATATTAATTGATTGCGCACCTTCTTTAGGCTTAATCACATTAAACTCTTTAGTTGCCGCAGACTCTGTAATTATACCTATTCAATGTGAGTATTTCGCTTTAGAAGGTTTAGGTAAATTATTAAATACCATTAAAAGTATTCAAAAAATTCATAATCCTGATTTAGATATTGAAGGTTTATTATTAACCATGTTTGATTCTCGTTTACGTCTTTCAAATCAAGTTGTTGAAGAAGTTAAAAAACACTTTAGCTCAATGGTCTTTGAAACAATTGTTCACCGAAATATTCGTTTAAGTGAAGCGCCAAGTTATGGTGAGAGTATAATTTCATACGATGCAACCAGTAAAGGTGCCGTAAATTACTTAAATTTGGCGAACGAAATTTTAATTAAAAACCCATAATTACTGTAGATGGCAAAAGCAACTAAAAAACGAGCTTTAGGAAGAGGCTTATCGGCTTTATTAACAGAAACTGCAGAAGTAAATTCAGCAGAAGATAAAAATGCTGATAAATTAGTAGGAAACATCATTGAGATTGAATTAAGTTCAATAGAAATGAACCCGTTTCAACCTAGAACCTATTTTGATGAAGAAGCTCTACGTGAATTAGCTAATTCTATTGAACAATTAGGTGTTATACAACCTATCACGGTTAGAAAACTATCAAGCAATACATTTCAACTAGTTTCTGGTGAACGTCGTTTTAGAGCTTCTAAACTAATTGGAAACAAAACAGTTCCTGCATATATTCGTTTAGCGAATGATCAAGAAATGTTAGAGATGGCATTGGTTGAAAATATTCAACGTAAAAATCTTGATCCGATTGAAGTTGCTCTTTCATATCAACGTTTAATTGATGAAATTAAATTAACTCAAGAAGAATTAAGTATCCGAGTAGGTAAAAAACGTTCAACTGTTACCAATTATTTACGTTTATTAAAGCTTGATCCTATTATTCAAACAGGAATGCGTGATAGTTTTATTTCTATGGGGCATGGTCGTGCACTTATAAGTGTTGATAGTAATTCTGATCAATTAAATATTTACGAAAAAATAGTTCGAGACAAATTATCTGTTCGTCAAACTGAAGAACTGGTTAAAAATATAAAAGCAGGTACCCTTGCTAAAATAGCCAAAAAGAAAGTAGTACCTAGTTTTATTTCTGAAAGTATAAAAGATATTAGCGATTATTTTGGTCATAAAATAGACGTTAGCGTTAACAATCGTGGTAAAGGTAAAATTTCTATTCCTTTTCATTCAGAAGAAGACTTTAACCGTATTAAAAACTTATTAAAATAAGTGAATATTCGTAGTGTCATATTTGTTTTTTTTAGTTTTTTTTTGAGTCAAACTTCATTTGCTCAAAAAGATTCTACAGCTATAAGAGCAAAACAATTACAATTAGGTAGTAATAAGTACAATCCATTGTCACCATCTAAAGCTGCTTTTTATTCAGCTATTTTTCCTGGTGGAGGTCAGATTTACAATAAAAAATACTGGAAAGCTCCAATTGTTTGGGCTGCCATCGGTAGTAGTGTTTATTTTTACGTAAACAATAGTAATGAATATGATCGTTATAGAACTGCCTTTAAACTGCGAAAACAAGGTTTAAAAGATGAGTTTACAGACATTAATGGGAATACATTAATCTCTACTGACGGACTTGAAAACGCACAAAAAGTACTTAGAAAAAATAGAGATTTATCACTTTTAACAGGTGTTTTACTATACGTTTTACAAATTGTGGAAGCTAGTGTAAATGCTCATTTATTACAATTTGATACCGATGATAGTTTATCATTAAAGCCAATGGTATACCCAGACCCGCTATTTATAGAGGCTCCTAAAGTTGGCTTAACACTAAAATATTCTTTTTAAAATGAAAATAGCCTTACTTGGTTATGGTAGAATGGGTAAAGAAATTGAAAAAATTGCTTTACAAAGAGGCCATAAAATTGTAATTAAAACTACAGGGAAAGAAGATTACGATATTACAAAAGCTGATATAGCAATTGACTTTAGTATTCCTTCTTCAGCATTTAAAAACATTAACAATTGTATAGATAACCATATTCCTGTAATTTCAGGAACCACGGGTTGGCTTGATAAATATGATTCAATAGTTGAATTATGTACCCTAAAAAAAGGTGCATTTATTTATGCTTCAAACTTTAGTTTAGGTGTAAATGTTTTCTTTGAACTAAACAAGCAACTTGCTAAAATGATGAATACTTTAGAGCAGTATACAATTTCTATTGAAGAAATTCATCATACAAAAAAACTAGATGCTCCTAGCGGAACAGCAATTACCTTAGCGGAAGGTATTATTGAAAACACCGATAAAAACGATTGGGAATTAGATGCTAAAACATCAGAAAAAAACATTCCTATTACAGCTATTAGAACTCCAAATGTACCAGGAACTCACACTACAACTTACAATTCAGTAGTTGATACAATAAACATTAAACACACAGCTCATAATAGACAAGGGTTTGCCTTAGGTGCTGTTATTGCTGCTGAGTGGCTAGTTGATAAAACTGGAGTTTTCACTATGAGAGATGTGTTAAACTTAGGTTAATTAAGTAACAAATACAGAAAAAAGACACTAACAACATAGAATTACCTTCCTATTCATAGGAAAACAAAATATATACATTATGACATTTACAGAATGGTTTTTATTCTTCTTAGTAGTACAAGTAATTCATTTTTTTGGTACTTGGAAATTATATGTTAAAGCAGGAAGAAAAGCTTGGGAAGCAGCTATACCAATTTACAATGCCGTTATTTTAATGCAAATAATGAACCGACCGAAATGGTGGGTTATTTTATTATTTTTCCCTGTCGTAAACTTATTAATGTTTCCTGTAATTTGGATAGAGACTTGTAGAAGTTTTGGTTTTAACAAACGAAAAGATACGCTATTAGCCATTTTTACTCTTGGTTTTTATATTTATTACATCAATTACGTTACAGACACTGCATATATAGAAAACAGAAGCTTACAGCCAAGATCTGGTTTAGGCGAATGGGTAAGTTCTATTGCCTTTGCCATTATTGCTGCAACGATAGTTCATACTTACTTTATGCAACCTTACACGATTCCTACTTCTTCTTTAGAAAAAACGTTATTAGTAGGAGATTATTTATTTGTAAGTAAATTTCATTACGGAGCACGTATACCTAGTACAACAGTATCTGCACCTATGGTACACGATACTATTCCTGTTTTAGGAAAAAAATCTTTCTTGTCTGATGACAAGAACAGGGATGGTATTTTAAATAAAATTTCTTTACCATACATGCGTTTACCTGGTTTTCAGAAAATTAAACGGAATGACATTGTTGTTTTTAGCTGGCCAGCAGATACCTTAAAAACTATGTGGGGTGACCGATCTGGAGAAGCTACATATAAACCTATTGACAAGAGAACAAACTACGTAAAAAGAGCTACAGGTATTGCTGGTGATACTTTAGAAATTCGTGATGGCTATGTTTTCATTAACGGTAAAAAAACAGTTTTACCAGATAGAGCAAAACCACAATGGTATTTTAAAATTGATACCGACGGAAAGAAATTGTCTCAAACTCTAATAAGAAAATATAATAAAAACAGAGAAGGTAAAATGTCTAACGACGGAGTTTACTATCTGAACCTTACTGATGATGAAGCTGCTTCCTTAGCAAAAAACTCAATAGTAAAAAGTGTTAAAAAGCGTTTGCAACCAAAAGGAACTTATGATAAATCTGTTTTTCCGCATAACCCAAAATATGCTTGGTCTTCAGATAATTATGGCCCTATTTATATCCCAAAAAAAGGAACTACAGTTAAACTAAATGAAAATACGATTCCGTTTTACGAACAAATCATCCGAAGGTATGAAAATAACGATTTAACGATTTTTGGGAACGATATTTTTATAAACGGAGAAAAAGCTACAAACTATACTTTTAAGCAAGATTATTATTGGATGATGGGAGACAACCGTCAAAACTCTTTAGATGCTAGATATTGGGGATATGTACCGTTTGACCATGTGGTCGGTAAACCTGTTATGATTTGGTTAAGCTGGGATCCGAACGCGCCTAGTTTTACCGCTAAAATAAAATCTATTCGTTGGGACAGAATGTTTACAACTGTTGGTGGTAGTGGGAAGCCTACTTCTTATTTATGGTTAGTACTTATTTTAATTGCTGGTTATACATTTTATAGTTT
>CBDTZS010000080.1:0-14946 GCA_965364955.1 uncultured Tenacibaculum sp.
GTATCTTTTTAAGAATATCTATTTACTGGTTAGAAGGAATATCATCGACTTATCAAAATAAAAAAACTTTCAAACTCTTGACTCAGCGAAGATAAATATAGAAAACAACCTTTTTTAGTAAGTTAATAGATAGACAAATCAGGAGACAGTCAATAATAATAAAAATAAAAAAGACTGATAATCAGATGATTATCAGTCTTTAAAGTTGGCCCACCAGGACTCGAACCCGGAATGTCTGCACCAAAAGCAGATGTGTTACCAATTACACCATGGGCCAATTGCGGGTGCAAATCTATAAGTTTTTATGATACCTGCAAAACTTTTTTTTACTTTTTTTATTTTTTTTTCTTTAACAGAATTTTAGGGGTATCAAAACAGCCCAAATACAAACAAAATTATATTTTTACTATTATTAAAAACACGCTAGTTATTAGTACATTCGCAACAACTTTATTAAAAACTATGAACGACTTTAACTACAAAAAATGGAACACCCTTTTAGGTTGGTTTTCATTTGCCGTGGCATTAATTACATATACCTTAACGCTAGAACCAACTGTTAGCTCTTGGGATTGCGGTGAATATATCTCTACTGCAGTAAAATTAGAAGTTGGCCACCCACCAGGGGCTCCATTATTTCAAATGCTGGGAGCATTCTTTGCTATGTTTAGCAACGACCCTAGTCAGTGGGCAAAAATGGTAAATTTCATGTCTGGTCTGGCAAGTGCATTTACAATTCTGTTTATGTTTTGGACTATTACCAACTTAGCTAAAAAAATGGCTATTAAAAATGGTAAGTTTAACAAAAATGAAGCGATCGCAGTTTTAGGTAGCGGATTAGTTGGTGCTTTAGCATATACCTTTTCAGATAGTTTTTGGTTTAGTGCTGTAGAAGGCGAAGTATATGCAATGTCATCATTTTTAATGGCATTGTTATTTTGGTTAGGCTTAAGATGGGAAAATGAAATCAACACACCTAGAGGAAACAAATGGTTAGTGATAATTAGTTTTGTTGTAGGGCTTTCATTTGGTGTTCATATTTTATCGCTATTAGTTATCCCTTCTATTGTTTTATTATATTTCTTTAAAACCTACAAAAACATAAATCTAAAAACAACTGCGATAGCAACCTTAATTTCAATATTTGTTTTAGCCTTTGTTTTTAAATTCTTATTCCCGTTCACACTTAAGTTTTTTAGTGTTTCAGAACTTTTCTTTATCAATCAAATAGGATTACCATACAACACAGGAACTATAATTGCAGGCTTGGTATTAATCGCATTGTTTTACTTCGGATTAAGCTATACTCGTAAGAAAAACTTAGTAATGGCAAATACCTTAGTATTGTCAGTATTATTTATTATGATTGGTTTTTCGTCTTGGTTAATGCTACCAATTCGCGCAAATGCCGATACTGTTATTAACGAAAACAACCCATCTAGTGCACGTGAATTATTAGCATACTACAACCGTGAGCAATACGGTGATGCCAATGTTTTTTACGACAAGTATTATTCGGTTACACATGATAGAACACAAGATGCAAACCAACCGTTTAAAGATGATAAGCCTAAATATGAAAAGAAAGACGGTAAATATATTATTGTAAATAAATACAAAAACATAATACCTAACTATTCGAGCAAACACAAAGGGTTTATTCCTCGTATGGTAAACCCAGCTGCAGAAAAGCATTATAAAAGTATTGCAGGCATTCCTGCAGGTAGTAAAAGACGACCTACGTTTTTAGAAAACATGAGATTCATGATTGATTATCAATTTGGATACATGTATGGACGCTATTTTATGTGGAATTTTGTTGGGCGTCAAAACGATGTTCAAGGTCATTTAGATATTGAAAACGGAAATTGGCTAAGCGGAATTGATTTTATTGATGAAATGCGTTTAGGATCTCAACAGAATTTACCCGATGACATTAAAAATAACAAAGGGCGTAATAAATATTTCTTCTTGCCTTTAATTTTAGGGCTAATCGGTTTATTTTATCAATCTAAAAAAGATAAAAAGAATTTATATACTCTAGCATTATTCTTTGTTTTTACAGGTTTTGCAATTATATTTTATACCAATCCAAAACCTTTTGAACCCCGAGAACGTGATTATGCAATAGTTGGTTCGTTTTACGTATTTGCTATTTGGATAGGCTTTGGAGTATTTGCTCTGTATGATTACCTGAAGAGCTACGCAAACAAAAGAACCGTTGCAATTGGGGTATCTGCTGTTTCATTAGTAGCAGTACCGTTATTAATGGGAGTTCAAAATTGGGATGACCATAATAGAGGCGACCGATATATTTCGCAATTAAATGCACAAACATATTTAGAAAGCTGTGACCCGAATGCCATAATTTTCACGATTGGAGATAACGATACCTTCCCGCTTTGGTATATGCAACAGGTAGAAGGAGTTCGTAGAGATATTAAGATTGTAAATACAAGCCTTTTTCAAACAGATTGGGATATCGAGCAAATGAAAAAGAAAACCTATGAAGCAGACCCTATTCCGTCGCAATTAACCCACGACCAATATAAATACGGAACACTAGATGTTGCATATTATTATCCTCTTGAGCAGTTAAAAGATTCTATCCTTTCGATTAAAGATTTTATGCGCTGGATTGCTAGTGACAACGATGCTACGTATATAGAAACAGGAGAAGATTCTAAAGAAAAATTTTATCCAACAAACAGAATTCGAATTCCAGTTAACAAAGAAAATGTTTTAAAAACAGGATTAGTTGCTCTGAAAGATGCTGATAAAATTTTGGATTACATAGATATTACTGTTGATGAACAGGGCTTAGCAAAGAATAGAATTTTAATGCTCGATATTTTAAATAATTTCGAATGGAAACGACCGATTTATTTTACTGGTGGCGCCAATGCAGATGAAGAATATATTTGGCTAAAAGATTATTTACAGCTAGACGGAATGTCGTACAAATTGGTTCCTATTAAAACATCAAACAAAGGAAAATCGATGTTTGATATGGGGCGTATAGATTCTAAAAAAATGTATGACAACGTTAAAAAATGGGATTGGAAAACCATAAACAACGGTGAAATTTATTTAGACGAACAAAGTAAACGTAACGCAATATCTATTCGTAATAATTTAATGCGTTTATCAGAAGAATTTTTAAAAGAAGGAGATTCTGTAAATGCGAAAGACGTATTAGATTTATCACTTTACAAAATGCCTATTAAAGACTTTGATCACTATAGTATTTCTTTAGGATACCCTGAATTGTATTATCGCATAGGTGACATTGACAAAGCGCACGAAACGGTTGAAACTCTAATCGATATCTTTCAGCAAAAATTAAGGTACTATAATACTTTTAAGTATGAAGATATAGAGTTAATTAAAGACAATGTTGAAACTTACATTTATATGTATGAAAATATTATTAGACAAATAATAGGTTATGATAATAATACTGAATATAGTGAAAAATCATATAAAGAGTATTTGACATATAAGAGGCTTTTTATAGAGGAAACTCAGGAAGAAGAACAATTTCCTCAAGAATTAGACACCATTAAACCTTAAGTTTAGTGAACTTATATTTTACAAAAACACCACGTATACTTAGACAGATATTCCCTAAGTATACGTGGTGTTTTTCTTCTAATAAAAAAGAAATCTATTTAACTTTCGATGATGGACCAATACCCGTAGTAACCGAGTTTGTATTAAATGAATTAAAAAAGCACAATGCAAAAGGCACCTTTTTTTGTATCGGAGACAACATTAAAAAACACCCTGCTATTTTTTCTCGAATAATAAAAGAAGGGCATTCTATAGGAAACCATACTTATAATCACTTAAACGGCTGGAAAACTAGCAAAGCCAACTATATAAAGAACACAATACTTTGTGAAAGTATCATTTCTAATACAATCGAGAAACCTCAACAATTAAAAAGCTTAAAATTATTTCGTCCTCCGTACGGTAAAGTAAAATCTAATCAAGCAAAACAGCTTTTAAAAAGAGGTTATAAAATTATTATGTGGAGTGTGCTTTCTGGTGATTTTGATAAATTAATCACAAAAGAGGAATGCCTATACAATGTTGTTAAGAATACAAAAGGCGGTAGTATTATCGTTTTTCACGACAGCGTTAAGGCTAGTGATAAATTATATTATACACTTCCTAAAATTTTAGAAAAATTCACAAAAAAAGGATACGAATTTAAAGCAATACTTTAAACGTATTGTTGTACTAAACCTATTAAAGTATTAGCATCTTGCTCTCCTGTTTGACGCCATTTCATCTCTCCATCTTTATAAATTATAAATGTCGGATTACCTTTGACACGCAAAGCATCTGCAAGAATTTCATTTTTTTGAATATCAATTTTAATTACTTTCGCTTTATCTCCTAAAGCAGCCGCAACATCACGAAGTGTGTCTAAACTAGGTTCAAACTCGCTCCAATCTGCGTAAAAATCAATTAAAACAGGCTTATTAATACTTATAATTTCACCAAATTTTGTCATGCCATGTAATTTTTTTATGTAAAATCATTCAAAATTACTCTTTTTTTTCCAAATAGATATTAACATTTTCTTAAAAACTCTAAAAATCAGGTCCTTTTCAACTCAATCACAGTAATTTCTGGCCAAATCCCTACCCTCCCTGGAAAAGCATGATAACCAAATCCTCTATTTACATTAACATATCTCCCGAATTCTTCATACAACCCAGCCCATTGTTTATAAACGTACTGTGACGGACTCCATTTAATCCATCCAGGTATTTCAATTCCAAATTGTAATCCATGAGTATGACCACTTAAGGTTAATTGATAATTAAAATCATCCGTTTTTACTTTGTTTTCCCAATGACTTGGATCATGACTCATCAGTACTTTAAAATCATCTTTATGAATTCCTTCTGATGCTTTTTGTAAATCTCCAGCTTGATTAAATCCTTTCCCCCAATTCTCAACACCAACCAAGGCTATTCTTTGTCCATCTTTTTCTATATACCTATTTTCATTTAACAATAAGTCGAAGCCTATTTTAGGGTGAAGTTCTTTTACTGCTTTAAAATTAGCAGCTTTATCTTCTTTGTTTTTCCACTTTGTATAATCTCCATAATCATGATTTCCAAGAACAGAATACTTTCCCATCGGAGCTTTAAGTTGACTAAACATACTAATCCAATTATCCATCTCTTCTGCTTTATTATTTACAATATCTCCTGTAAAAAGCATCATGTCTGATTTTTGCTCATTAATCAGATCAACTCCATATTGAATTTTCTCTTTATTGGTAAAACTTCCTGAATGAATATCGGAAATTTGAGTAATTGTAAATCCGTCAAAAGCCTCGGGTAAATCTTTAAAACTTAACTGGTATTTTAAAACTTTGTAATTATGTTTTCCTTTTATAATACCATAAATAAAGCCCGCAAATGGAATTGCAGCTAATCCTAATGCTATTTGAGAAATAAATTTTCTACGTCCGGCGAGAGGTTTTGTTTCAGATAATGAAATAACATACGTTAATTTTTGAATCCAACGCACAACATCTTCTCCAAACATAACAACTAATAAAATTATCTTAGGAACTAAAAAAGTTAACATAAACCCTACAGCCCATTGAAACTCTTTCGTTTGCCCTGCAGTTCTTGGTGTGGCAAAAATTACATAAAAAAAATTCACATAAACAACTATAGATAATAATATCCAAGACCATTTTATTGCCTTATTTTTAATGACCATTTTTATTGCTTGAAAGGCATACAGCTCTAAAGCAAAAAATATTATTGAAGTTATTAGTAAGCGAATTATCCAACTCGGCATATATCAGGATTTTAAAAATCAAACAAATATAAGCGTTAAAACTAAAATGAATTTTAACATCTTGTTAAAGTTTTGTAGTTTTACGTTCTTCAATTTTCAATAAAATGGCAGATCAAAAAAGACTTTTTTTACTCGATGCTTTCGCTTTAATTTTTAGAGGGTACTACGCATTTATAAAGAACCCACGAATTAACTCTAAAGGAATGGATGTTTCCGCAATTTTGGGATTCACGAATTCATTGTTAGATGTTATAAAACGGGAGCGCCCAGATCATTTGGCTGTTTGTTTTGATCGTGGCGGGTCTGTTGCCCGAAAAGATGCTTTTCCAGAATATAAAGCAAATAGGCAAGAAACCCCTGAAGCAATAAAAATTGCGGTTCCGTATATAGAACAAATTTTAAAAGCGATGAATATTCCTGCGATTGTGAAAACAGGGTATGAAGCCGATGATATTATTGGAACTTTAGCTAAAAAAGCAGAAAAAGAAGGTTATAAAACCTTTATGGTAACTCCTGATAAGGATTTTGCACAGTTGGTTTCTGAAAATATTTTCATGTATCGACCTCGTTTTGGTGGCGGATACGAAACTTGGGGAATACCCGAAGTACAAGAGAAATTTGGTGTAGAAAGGCCCGAACAAGTCATCGATTTTTTAGGAATGATGGGAGATGCTGTAGATAATATTCCGGGATTACCAGGTGTTGGAGAAAAAACTGCCAAGAAATTTTTAGCACAATATGGTTCTATGGAAAATCTGTTAGCAAACACAGCAGATTTAAAAGGAAAAATGAAGGAAAAAGTTGAAGCTAACAAAGAACTAGGTCTTTTATCGAAAGAACTAGCAACTATTATGCTTGATGTTCCTGTGGAATTTCATCAGAAAGATTTTGAAATGTGTCAACCAAATGTTGAAGCTACCAAAGAAATTTTTACAGAACTAGAATTCCGTCGTTTAACAGATAACTTCCTAAAAACATTCTCTTTTACTAAACCAACAGCCGAAGTTGAAATAGCAGAAAAAACTACTAAGTCAAAACCAGCTTCTGACACAAATACAAGCGGGCAATTCGATTTATTTGCAACTCCAGGAACAGGAACTGTTACTGAAGAAGAGAGTATTTCGGGCTATAAAACTATCAATAATACCAATCATTTTTATCAACATATCAATACGCTGCTGTCAAGAAAGTTATTATTAAAAAAATTAATGCAACAAACATCTGTTTGTTTTGATACAGAAACTACTGGTTTAAAAGCCTTGGAAGTTGAATTGATTGGTGTTTCTTTTTCATACGAAACAGGAAAAGGATATTATGTTTCTTTTCCCGAAGACCAAGAAGAAACAAGAACTATCTTAGAGGAATTTCGTCCGTTTTTTGAATCGTTAACGATTGAAAAAATTGGTCATAACTTGAAGTATGATATCAAAGTTTTATCAAATTATGATATCCCCGTAAAAGGGAAATTATTTGACACCATGATTGCGCATTATTTAATAAATCCAGATATGCGACACGGAATGGATGTTTTGGCTGAAACCTATTTAAACTATCAACCTGTTGCTATTACTGAATTGATTGGTAAAAAAGGGAAAAATCAACTTTCTATGCGAGAAGTTGATATTACAAAACAAACTGAATATGCTGTTGAAGATGCAGATATTACATTGCAATTAAAGGAACATTTTACCAAAGAATTAGAAAGTGGAAATGTTACTAAGTTATTTAATGAAATCGAAACTCCGTTAGTTGCTGTTTTAACCGCAATGGAAATTGAAGGAATTAACTTAAATGTTGAATTTTTAAAAGAACTTTCAGTTGATTTAGCTACTGATATTACTCGTTTAGAAAAAAATATTTACGAACAAGCTGGTGAAGAGTTTAATATTGCTTCACCAAAACAATTGGGTATTGTTTTGTTTGAAAACATGAAATTGGTTGAAAAACCTAAAAAAACAAAAACAGGTCAATACTCTACTGCTGAAGATGTGCTTTCTTATTTAGCTAAAGACCATGAAATTATTAGAGATATTCAAGAATATCGTCAGTATAAAAAACTACAAAGCACGTATGTTGATGCGTTACCGAATGAGGTAAATTCGAAAACCGGACGTATTCATACTTCTTACGCACAAGCAGTTGCTGCTACAGGAAGATTAAGTTCTAATAATCCGAATTTGCAGAATATTCCTATTCGCACAAAACGTGGGCAAGAAGTTAGAAAAGCATTTATTCCGAGAGATGAAAACTATGTTTTAGTTGCTGCTGATTATTCTCAAATTGAATTACGAATTATTGCTGCGCTAAGCGAAGAAGAAACCATGATTGAAGCCTTTAAAAATGGCGAAGATATTCACGCTTCTACAGCTGCAAAAGTATTTAATGTTCCGTTAGATGAAGTTACTCGCGAGCAACGTAGTAATGCAAAAACGGTAAACTTTGGTATTGTTTATGGTGTTTCTGCCTTCGGACTAAGTAACCAAACAGATTTATCTCGTAAAGAAGCCAAAGCTTTGATTGACACGTATTATGAAACGTATCCTAAACTGAGAAGCTATATGGCAGAACAAGTAGATTTTGCTCGTGAAAACGGCTATGTAGAAACGGTTTTAAATCGTCGTAGGTATTTAAAAGATATAAATTCTCAAAATGCTATTGTACGTGGGGCGGCAGAAAGAAATGCTGTAAACGCTCCTATACAGGGTAGTGCTGCTGATATAATAAAACTTGCGATGATTAATATTTACAATCGATTTGAAAAAGAAAATTTTAAATCGAAAATGTTGTTACAAGTACATGATGAATTGGTTTTTGATGCCCACAAGGATGAATTAGAAATTATTAAACCAATCATTAAACAAGAAATGGAAAACGCCTTTAAAATGATAGTTCCGTTGGATGTTGAGCTTGGTGTTGGCGAAAACTGGTTACAAGCACATTAATAACTTAGAAAATGGAATTAGACTATATAGAAAACATAAATGATTTTGAAGAAAATGTTGTTCGGTTATACAATTTTAAAAAATCAGAAGCGATTAAGTTTAGAGAATTAATTAAAGATACGATTATTGACAAAAGACAACGGCTAGATTTATCTGAAGTAGATTTTATAAAGCCTCGTAATTGTAATTTGATTTTAGGGTTATTTAAATCTGACGAAGGAATACTAACCAAAGACAACCAAACTTTTTTTTGTGTTTTAACATTAGAGGGTTTTGTAAACATGATCGATCTTTTAGAACCTTATTGTCTTAAAGAATCTAGAGGTTATCAATACTTATACGATATTGACAACCCAACTGATTTATTATTCTCTCCGACTGCTAGCTGGCTAGAGGAATAAACTAAAACCTTTTATTTAATTTCAAATTCTATAGGTAATACCCAATTAGCTCTTAACGGTAGCTTTTCGGTATAATAAATTACTTGTTCAGGTTGTTGTCTTAATAAGAAATTTCCTGTATCCCAAGCATGGTTGTTATTTTTATCAATAATTGCTCTAATTGTATATTCTTTTGGCTCTAACAAAGTGAACTCTAATTTTTTAGAAGATGAAATATACCTAGTTTTTAAAACCTTTTCTTTATTTAAAAGTTGAATTATTACTGAATGAGGTGTTTCTTTTTTTACATCTAAAATTATACTACCATAATCTTCCGTTGTAAGTGTTATAAACTTATAACTCAATGTATCGTTTGTCGTTTGATATAAATCCATTATTCCTTTAGGCAGAACATCAAATTTATAACTCATATTATGTCTTTTCTTAAATAAAACAGCCAACTTGTTTATGGCTTGCTTTTTTACTTCAAAATCAACATTTACTGTGTCTTTATCAACTAACGAAAATTTAGATTTATCGAGTGTAATAATAGGGTTATTACTCTTTAAAAATAGTGTGTCATTCAAATGTAAAGTTCTGCTTATACTCGATGAGATAGCTAAAGAATCTAGCTTCTTTTTACGTAAACGAACAGTTATAGTATCCTTAAAATTTTTATTACTTACTATAAAGTTTAAAGAATCTTGTTTTATTGGAGTAAACCAATAATTAAGAGTATCCTTTTCTTTTTCATATTGAGAAAATGACTTAAATGATTTGGGTACTTTAGATAAAAGCTCAATTTTCATATCTTCTCTCTCGCCTTCATAACCAAATTGGATTTTCCCTTTTACAACTTCTTTTCCTTTTTTTAATTTATAAGGTTGTAATTCTTTAAAAATGCGAATTGGTTTTAAAACTATTGTGTCTTTTGGTAACGAAATAGTATCTGTTAAAAAACCTAGTCTATCTGTTTTACTATTAAAAAGATAATCGTTTGATGGCTCTTTTAAAGCTAATAATAAATACTTCCCTTCACGTAAATTTGTGAATTCAAAATTAGTAGAATCTAAAGTGCTTGTAACATAATTAGGCTTTTTCTTGTAAATAATCGAATCGTTATAAGTGCTATCTAATCTATACAATAACACCCCTATGCTTGTTAATTTTTCTTTTCTAAACGCAGCCGCTACAGATCCTTTAATTTTTAAAGAATCGATATAATTTCCTGTAGAAAAAACATATTTAAAACTCTCTAATTTATTATTTTCATTATAATCTTGAACAGCATTTCCAAAATTAAATGTATAGGTAGTATTTACTCTTAAAGTATCTAAAATCTCAATATTAATATATTTGCTAGGAGTTCCTTGAGGTGTTATTATTGGCGGAAATTTTAATGGAGGAGAAACTACTAACTGTTTTGTTAAGTCCTTTAAAATTACATATTCATCAAATTCAATTTTGATGTTTTCTTTATTAAAATGAATAGTTTCATATGGTGGGTTAGCCGTCATCATAATCGGTGCATTCTCATCCTTCGGACCACCTTCTGGTATTCCTTTTCGTGCACAACTTATAATTGCTACTGATAATAGAATGACTAAAAGTAATAACTTATTTTTCACAAATCGATTGTTTAAATCCAATATCAAAAGTAGTAAAATAACACAAACAAAAATTATACTTTTTTAGTATAGGCAATAGTTGCAATACTTATTCTAATATTTTCAGCTTTTAATAGTTCTTTACTGCAAGAAACTAAAGTTGCCCCAGTAGTAATCACGTCATCAATCAATAAAATATGTTTATTTTCAAATATTTCAATATCAATTAATTTAAAGATAGTCTTAGTATCAGAAAACCTTTCAAAACGTTGTTTAAATGTTTGTGTTGTATCTATAGATGACCTAACCAAAATACCTGGTTTATATTCAATATTTAAAATAGTGCTTATTGCTTTTCCGAATTCTGTGAGTTGATTATATCCTCTTTTTTTTAATTTTACTTTATGTAACGGTACAGGAACTATATAATCTATATTACTAAAAACACCAGACTGTTTTAATTGACTTCCAAACCACTTCCCTATGAGTACACCTATTTCTGGCTGATTTTTATATTTTAATTGATGAATGATTTTTTGAGTAATACCATGCTTTTGATAATACAAAAAAGAACGTACGCTTTCTACTAAAACTTTACCATAAAAAGTAGATAAGAGTGTAACATTTATATGCTCCTTATCGTCTATAATAGGTAATTCATTCCTGCAGGTTGTACACAAATACGTTTCACTTTGTAATAATGTTACTACACAATTAACACATAAATTAGGATAGAATATATAGAATATATCTTTTAAATATTGCATCTTTACAAGCAAATTTTTAGCAGAAATATACAAAAACATAACGAAATATCATTTTGAGTAAAAAATTTAATTTTTTCAAAGAAGCCGTAAAAAACTACAAAACATCAGGTACTGTTGCTCCTAGCTCTAAGTATTTAGCTAATAAAATGCTTAGAGAAATTAATTTTTCAACAGCAGAGGTTATTGTAGAGTTGGGTCCTGGGAACGGAGCAATAACTCATAATATTTTAAATAAAATTCAACCAAATACTGTTTTGATTTGTTTTGAGATTAACGAGGCTTTTTACAAAGAATTAAAAAAAATAAAACATTCTCAGTTAATCATCATAAAAGCATCAGCCGAAAAAATGATAAAGGAAGTTGAAAAACTAGGGTATTACAAAGCCGATTATATCGTTTCTAGCTTACCGTTAACTATTATTCCTAAAGAAATATCTCACACTATTTTATTGAAGAGTCATGAATTTTTAAATAATCAAGGGTTATTTATTCAATACCAATATAGTTTAACCTACTATAAAAAATTAAAAGAAGTTTTTGGGAATGATATTAGCTTAAACTTTGAACCTCTTAATTTCCCTCCTGCATTTATTTATAAATGCATTAAAAATAGTATATTAGCCCAGAACACACCAAACTGTTCGTCATAACCCCAAGTGATGATTGCGAATGCAAAATTAAAAAACAGCGGTTTTATTGCCTTTTTACTTGTACTAATATTTACCGTTAGTTTATTATCTTATCAAAATGCTAGTGACTATTCTGAATTAAAAGAGATTTTTGAATTAGAAAAAAAAGAATTAGAATCAGAATTAAATATTGTTATAGAAGATTATGAAGATGCAGCTTATAACAAAGATGATATCTCTTTAAAACTAAGAGGTGAACTTCACAAAATAATAAAGCTTAGAGACACTATTCATAACTTAAAAGCCACTGATTATGGCTTAGTTCGTTTTTATAGAAAACGAATTTCTAATTTAGCTGAGCAAAATAAAATTCTTTTTACCCATATTGATTCTTTAAACAATGTAAATAACCTACTACTTTCAAAAAATGATAGTGTAAAAGAGGTTTTAGTTCAAAAAGAAAATCAAAACACGAAATTAGAATATAAGAATAATTATTTATACCAAGAAAAAAGAATTTTAAAAGAAAAAATTGCTATTGCTGAAATTATTGAAATCTCCTCAGTAAAAGCAGAAGCAATGAAAAAGAGAAGAAGTGGCAAACATACTTCAACCTCTAGATCTAGTAAAACAGATGCTTTTAAAGTAGAATTTAACTTATTAGAGAACAAAATTATTAGCCCCGGCTCTAAAGCTGTTTTTATACAAATAGTTAGCAATGGTAATAATGTTATTTCCCCAACAAAAGAAGTTAAATTAAAAAATAAACAAAAAATACTTTGTAATGATGTATTGATGGCCGAATACCATAACAAACAGTTGTCCGTAATTTCATTTGTTAATGTAAATCGCGAGAACATAGATAAAGGTTCTTATGGAATTAATGTTTTTGTTGATGGTCTTTTTGCTGGTAATACATTTATTAAACTGAAATAAAATCAATGACTAAACCATAAACAAACCCCTCGAATTATGACCCCTCAAAGAAAAAAAAGCGCATTAATCGCGCTGTTGCTTGTAGTTACCTTATTTTTAATATTATTTTCACTTCAAAAATCTAGTCAATATGACAATCTTCAAGATGTTTTTATAGAAGAAAAAGCTGATTTAGAAAAAGAATTGGACGAAATGATTAAAGATTATACCGATGTTGTAGTTCGGAAAAAACGCATCTCTAAAAGATTACAAATTGAGTTAGAGAAAATGCTAAATCTACGTGATTCTATAAAAAGTTTAAGAGCTGGTAATTATAATTTAATTAGAAAATACCGTAAAAAAATAGTCAGTTTAGAACGTGAAAATAGAAATTTATTTATTCAAGTAGATTCACTAAGTACTGCAAACCAAACGCTAGCTCAAGAGAGTGTAATTACAAATGAAATTTTACAGCAAAAAGAAACAATTAATACTTCTTTAACTGAAAAAAACAAAGAGTTAGAAGAGAAGCAAAAAACTCTTGAAACTAAAATAGCAATCGGCGGAGTTATTAAAACAAGTTCTGTTAAAGTAATTGCTATGAAAGAACGTAGTAGTGGAAAACTAACATCTACGTCTAGATCAAGTAGAACAGATGCTTTTAAAATAAACTTTGACTTATTAAAAAACTTAGTTACTAATCCTGGAGAAAAATCTGTTTACATTCAAATTATAGATGAAAACAAAAAAGTTGTTGCCCCAAAAGGTATTACAAGCTTAAAAGACGGAGGTAAAATTCAATATACCGACTCTATAGAAATTAACTACACCAATAACAGGTTAAGTCTCGTCTCTCTAGTTTTAGTTAATAGAGATGATATAAGTAAAGGTAATTATACCGTAAGCGCTTTTGTTGACGGTGTTTATTCTGGTGCTACTACCGTAAAACTAAAATAAACTATTTTTAATGATCTTATTAAAAAGTGAAGAATTTATATAATTCTTCACTTTTTCCTTTTAGAATAGCATTAGTTTCTTTTATTTTTGCAGTATGGCAAAACAAGAAGATCACTTTAAAAAAGTATTATCACACGCAAAAGAATATGGTTATGTATTTCAATCATCTGAAATTTATGATGGATTAAGTGCGGTGTACGATTATGCTCAAAACGGAGTTGAGTTAAAGAAAAATATTAGAGATTATTGGTGGAAAGCAATGGTGCAAATGCATGAAAACATTGTTGGAATAGATGCCTCTATTTTAATGCATCCAACTACCTGGAAAGCTTCTGGTCACGTAGATGCTTTTAACGATCCTTTAATTGATAACAAAGATTCTAAAAAGAGATATAGAGCCGATGTTTTAGTAGAAGACTATTGTCTTAAAATTGAAGGAAAGATTGAAAAAGAGGTTAAGAAAGCCGAAAAACGTTTTGGAGATACTTTTAATAAAGAAGAATTTGTTGCTACAAATGGTCGTGTTTTAGGCTATCAAGAAAAAATAAGCACCATTTTATCTCGACTAGGAAAATCGTTAGAAAACGAAGATTTAGCTGATGTAAAATTATTGATTGAAGAATTAGAAATTGCTGATCCGTTAACTGGTTCAAGAAACTGGACAGATGTTAAGCAATTTAATTTAATGTTCGGAACTAAGCTAGGTGCTTCTGCTGATACTGCAATGGATTTATATTTGCGCCCAGAAACAGCACAAGGAATTTTTGTAAATTTCTTAAATGTTCAAAAAACTGGTAGAATGAAAATTCCTTTCGGAATTGCACAAACTGGTAAAGCTTTTCGTAACGAAATTGTTGCACGACAGTTTATTTTTAGAATGCGTGAGTTTGAGCAAATGGAAATGCAATTTTTTGTAA
>CBDTZS010000081.1:0-14740 GCA_965364955.1 uncultured Tenacibaculum sp.
ACAATTACCAATGCCAAAATCTTAAAGAAGGAAAACGAAATTGGGCAAATAAAAAAGGGTTTTTTAGCAGATATTATAGCCGTTGATGAAGATCCAACTCAGAATATTAATACGATGGAGAATATTGTTTTTGTAATGAAAAACGGAAAGGTTTATAAGAAAAAATAGGTGTAAAATACTGTAACAAACCAATAAGATAAACAATTAATAGGTAGTCGCTACTCATAAAATTAAATGATATGAAACAGTTGTTTATTTCTCGTAATTATTTGTTGATTTTTGGTATTCCACTATTATTAATTTCAGCACTGTTTTTAGTAATAAACTCGTCATTTTATATCAAATATCCAAATGAATTATCAGTAGGGATCACATTAGATTTGTTGCTTACAATGCCAGTTGTCTATTTTTTAATTATTAGAAAAAAGGAAATTCCTAAAATCACTATTGTTTCTTTATTTGTAATAGGAATCGTTGTTGCTAGTTTAATTATTCCACAACAGCATCAGTCTCTTTTATCACAAATAAAAACCTTTATTTTGCCGGTTGCTGAATTAGGATTATTTTGCTTTTTTGTTTTTAAAGCAAGAAAAATAAGGCAGGAATTTAAAAAACAACAGAGTAGTCATTTAGGGTTTTATAATGCGATGCAACAAGCGACTAGTTCTGTTCTTCCAAATAAAATAGGAGAACTGTTAGCTACTGAGATTTCTGTTATTTATTATGGGTTTTTAGCTTGGAAAAATAGAGCATTAAAAGAAAATGAATTTTCTTATCATAAGAATAGTACTTCTGTTTCAATTCTTATAGGTTTTATATTAATTATTTTAATCGAAACAATTGCTGTTCACGCATTGGTGAAAAAATGGAATATTATTGTTGCTTGGGTGTTAACTGCTTTAAGTATTTACACATGTTTACAGTTGTTTTCTTTAATGCGTTCTTTATCTAAAATCCCTATTGAGGTTGATGTAATAGATAAGGTAGTAACTTTAAAATATGGTTTTTTTGGAGAAGCTGTAATTCCTTTTGAAAATATTAAAGGTATTGAGGTAACTGAAAAGGATTTACCAACTGATAAGAGTATTGTTCCTTTTTCTCCTCTAGGAACTTTAGATACTCATAATATTGTTCTTTATTTAAAAGAAAAAGCTGTTTTTAAAAGTTTTTACGGAATACAGAAAATATATATTTCTATCGCCTTTTTTGTAGATGAAAAGTATCAATTCAAAAAGGTTTTAGAAGAGGGAGTTATTAATCAAAACTAATGTGTTGGTACGCTCCAATATCTGGAGATAAAGTTCTATTTACTCCCAGTATATCTTCAGGAACAGCCGTAGCTTTAGCTTTATTAATAGCAGCACTCTCTTCTCCAATAATAAATTCGTTTTTAAAAGTGTCTTTAAAATGTGGTTTTTCGTTTAAAAGAACATTTTGATAATGTACAATGTCATCAAAATTTAATTCGTTATTGTTCACAAAAGAGTTATTGAAATCATTAAACTGAATCATTGAATTTTCAATATTGTAATTAAATAGAGCTCCATCTACTTTGTCTAAAACAAACTCGATGTTATTGTTTCCTTCAATAATACAGTTGGTAAAGTTAGCAGTAAGTAAATCTCTAGTTTCAACTACTTCATTTTGGTTTGTAAAATGATTGTTAACTAAAACAGCTGGTAGTTGACGAAAACTATTGCTCCAATAATTAGCAAAAGTTGCGTGTATAAAATTATAAGTACCGCCAAAAGTACATGCTAAAGATGATTGTCCTGAATTACCAATAACTAAATTTTCTCCTTCAATATTGGTGTTTCTTCCTAAGATTCCATAATTAGAACTATTGTAAATTTCAACGTTTTTTATAGAAAGAGTAGGTGACGTTATTGAACCGATACTATCAACTAAAACACCTACAATTCCGTTTTTTATTAATGTATGATTCATCACATTCTCTTTACTACCCGCACGCATCCAAATAGTTCCCCATTGTCCTGGTATGTTATTAAAACGATGTTCTAGTCTGTCTCCTTCAAAAACAACTTTTTCATTAAGAGTTCCGTTAACTTTTAAACTACCTTTTTCATCAACAATTAACCCTGAGTTTTTATGAAAATAAATTTTTGCTCCGGCATTAATTGTTAATGTTTTATCTGAAGGCACAGCAGCATATCCGTAAATAACATATGGTTTTTCAGATGTAAAAATTAATTCTACATCAGTTAAAAACCGACCTTGTATTTTAGAATCTTTCCCGTCTATGGTTAAGGTTTCAATCCCCATACTGTTTTTTGAAGGGAATATAAAATTAGCATCTTGTACTAAAGTAATTAAATCGACATCTTGTTGATTGTTTCCGTTATCAAATAATACTTTATCTGTATATAGCGGATCTGTAACTGCACTAAAATCAATAGTCGTTTCTACAAAAACATACATACTATCGTTTGCTAAAATGTCAATATCTTTAAAATCTTTACCAGATATTCCATCAACATTTAAACGATAGTTAGAACTAGTTCCGTTTTCTAACTTAATCTCCGGAATTGTAATCGATTTACTACTTCTATTGTATACTTTTAAATTATAAGTAGCAGAACCTATATTAGAAAAAACAGTGTCTAAAAAGACCGTGTCTTTAGAAAATTCCAATTTCCCGAAATTAGGAACGGTATTAAAGTCTTTTCTACACGAACTAACAGCAATTAAAATTATGATAGATAAAAGTTGAAGGAAATATCTCATATATAGAATATCGTTAGGAATTTAATCAATGCTTGAAAGATAGAGATATTATTTCTTAACCAGTTCGATTTCAAATAATTTACCCCAATGTTTTCCAGTAACAAACAAACGATTGTTTTCTTTATCATAAGCAATACCGTTTAAAACGTCATCGCTTGGTTCTAATTTTTGATCTTTTGCCACAATATCTCTTAATCCGTTTAAATTAGCAACACCTTCAACGATACCTGTTTCTGCGTTAATAATTAAAATAGAGTTTTGTTGCCATTTATTAGCGTAAATTTTTCCATCAATTAGTTCAATTTCATTTAAATTATCAACAGCGTATTTATTTGTATATACCTGAATGTTTCTTTTTTCGTTTTGATTATCAGCGTTTAAAAACCAAATATTGTTTGTTCCGTCAGATTTTATCAATTCATTTTCATTGTGGGTTAATCCCCAACCTTGATTACTGTGATTATAGTCAAACTCACCAATATGTTTAAAAGTTTCTAAATCATATACAAAACCTTTGCGAGCTTTCCATGTAAGCCAATAAACTTTATTATTGTAAATAGTCATCCCTTCACCGAAGTATTTTTTATCTAAAGCTACTTTTTGAATAACCTCCCCTGTTTTTAAATTAACTTTTCTTAAAGTTGATTGTCCTTTGCGACCTGTAGTTTCATATAAGAAACCATCTTTATACTCTAATCCTTGAGTATATGCATCTTTATCGTGAGGATAGGTGTTTGTAATTTTATAATTATAAACTGCCGGAGCATCTTTCGCTAAAATTTCAATAGAGCTATTGATTTTTTTAGATTTTTCAGGGTAAAAAGCCAATGCAGTAACCGCATGTTTACCAACACCAAAATCAGCAGTGTTAATTGTGAGACTAGTTTCATTTTTATTTACACGCTTTTTATTTACGAATAAATGAACTGAATCAATCTTTTCTCCCTTAAGTTGTTCGAATTTAATCGCAGCCTTTTGCCCTAAAGTTGTTTTTTTAGAGGTATTTAACTTAAATTTGTATTCTGATTGGTTACAAGAAGTAACTGTAACTATCGATAAAGCTAAAGCAAAGTATGTATAAACACGCATATTTTATAGTTTGATTTCTTATTTATTCGTTTTCACTACAAATTAAAACAATTTATTTGTTTGAAAATTAAAAAATATGGTTAAATTTGCATCCTCAAACAGCTAAAAACATTTTTAGTGTAAAACTTTACCATTTTTACAGTGTTTGATAAAAAAAGAAAACAATATTTAAAAGTCATTTAAGATGCGTAAAGGAATACATCCAGAAAATTATAGAATGGTAGCTTTTAAAGATATGTCTAACGGAGATGTATTTTTAACACGTTCAACTGCTAACACTAAAGAAACTTTAGAAGTAGAAGGAGCTGAGTACCCATTAATAAAATTAGAAATTTCAAGAACTTCTCACCCTTTCTATACAGGTAAGTCTAAATTAGTAGATACTGCAGGACGTATTGATAAGTTCAAAAATAAATACTCGAAATTCAAGAAGTAATTTCAAGTATCTAAGATATTTAAAAGCTCTGACTGATGTCGGAGCTTTTTTTTTGCTGAAAATTGGGCGTTTTAGCCTGTAAAAATTACAAAAATGAGAGATACTATTTTAGCTGTTATTATTGTTGTTAATCTTCTATGTGGAGTGTTAGTTTATTTTATTCCAGATATGGGGAATTATATTTTATTAACTATTGCTACAGTTGTAACCTTATTAGGTTTGTACGATGCTTTTATTCAGAAAAAACATTCGCTAATGCGTGCTTTTCCTGTGGTATCTCGTCTGCGTTGGATTTTTGAAGAAGAACGCGAAAAAATTCAACAGTATTTTATTGAAGACGATTTAAACGGAACTCCTATTAATAGAGAAAAAAGAAGTCTTGTATATCAGCGAGCTAAAGAAGAGATTGAAACCATTCCGTTTGGTACGCAACATGACGTATATGAAAAAGGATACGAATTTGTAAAGCATTCATTATTTCCAAAAGATCATCATCACATTGCGGGAGATAGAATTGTGATAGGTTCAGATAAGTGTTCTCAAAAATACGATGCGTCTATCATCAATATTTCAGCAATGTCGTTTGGTTCGTTGAGTAAAAATGCAATTAGGGCATTAAACGAAGGAGCAAAAATGGGTAATTTCGCTCATAATACAGGTGAAGGAGGAATTTCACCATATCATTTGCAAGGGGGTGATTTAATCTTTCAAGTAGGAACAGGGTATTTTGGAGCAGGAAAAAGTGTAGACGGGAAACGTGTTTTTGATGATAAAATTTTTAAAGAAAATGCTGTTCGTCCTGAAGTAAAAATGGTTGAAATTAAATTTTCTCAGGGCGCAAAACCGGGTCATGGTGGAATTTTACCAGCGAAAAAGAATACAGAAGAGATTGCTAAAATCCGTTCTGTAAAACCATTTACAAGAGTAGATTCTCCACCTAGTCATTCCTCTTTTTCCAATTTTGAAGAAATGATTGCTTTTATTCAAAAAGTTAGGGATTTATCTGAAGGAAAACCAGTTGGGATTAAATTTTGTGTTGGAGATAATGACGAGATTGAGGCAATGATAAAAGCATTTGCTGACGCTGATAATTATCCTGATTTTATCTCAGTTGATGGAGGAGAAGGAGGTACGGGTTCTGCACCTTTAGAGTTTTCTAATTATGTAGGTACTCCGTTATTTGACGGATTGGCTTTTGTGAATAAAATGTTGAAGAAGTACGAATTAAAAAAGCAAGTTAAAATTATAGCAAGCGGTAAAGCGGTAGATGCTTTTGATATCGTAAAATACAAAGCTTTAGGAGCAGATGTTATCGGTATGGCACGTAGTTTTATGTTGAGTTTAGGGTGTATTCAGGCACGTGAATGTAACTTAGATACTTGTCCTGTAGGTGTTGCAACGCAAGATGATGATTTGGTAGCGGCTTTGGTTGTTGGTGATAAAAACATTCGTGTAAAAAATTACCATGAAAGAACTATTGTCGCGGTGAAAGAAGTAGTTGCTGCTATGGGAATAGAATCGATCGCAAATGTAAAAGCAAAGCACATTTTTAGAAGAAACAAAGCGGGGGGTATTTTAGCATTAGATACTGTTTATGGTTTGCAGGAGAAATAATAATTAACTAAATATCAATTCAAGACGCGTTGATAACTTATAGAAATAATGGAAACAAAATTACAATTTAACTCTAAACAATATCAATTAGAGCGTTACCCGAAAACAGATGATAAATCTTTACGTGCTTGGAGTAGTGCGGAATTATTGGTGTTAGATTATATAGTGGATAAAAATCAAGAAAACATTCATTTATTTAATGACAGGTTCGGGATTTGGAATTCGGTATTGAATAAGAAAAACCTTGTAACTGTTTGGGCGTATGCAAGTCAGCAGACCGCAATTGCTCAAAATTTGGAACTGAATAATTTTTCTACAAATATTGCTTATAAAACTCCATTAGAAGATTTAGAAGCTGTTCAATTAGCATTAATGAAGGTTCCGAAGTCATTGGAATTATTTGAAGTTTTTTTACAGCAAATACATAAATCGGCTGATGAGCAAACTGAAGTTGTTTGTGGATTTATGACAAAGAATTTTTCTGTTTCTTTTCTTAAAATAGCAGAAAAGTATTTTGAAGAGATTGAGCAATCGAAAGCTTGGAAAAAAGCACGGTTACTTATTTTAAAATGGCCTAAAAAAGGAATTGAATATAAGGAGCTGATTAGCCAAGTTGATTGGAATGATAATTTATTTAAACAATATTACGGAGTGTTTTCTTCTGGTAAAATTGATATTGGAACACAATTTTTTTTAGAGAATTTACAAGTGCAGTCTGATGAGTTAAAAGTATTAGATGTTGCTTCTGGCAATGGAATTCTTGCAGCTGAGGTGTTACGTCAAAATTCAAAATCTCAAATAACTTTAGTTGATGATTTTAACTTAGCTGTTGCTTCTTCTGAACTGAATGTAAAGGGTGAAAACATGCAATTCATTTGTGCAGATAATCTAGGTGACCTAGAAAAAGAAAGTTTTGATTTAGTAGTTTCTAATCCGCCATTTCATTTTGAGCATGAAAATAATATTGAGGTTTCGGTATCGCTTTTTAAAGATGTGAAAACTTGTTTAAAGTCAAATGGACGATTTTTATTGGTCGCTAATTCTCATTTAAATTATAAAACACATTTAAAGAAAATTTTCACTCAAGTAGAAACTATAAATTCGAACAAAAAATTTGTAATTTATCAGTGTGTCTAGGTTTTTTTAATTTTACTTTTTATTTGTTTTATTAACTTAACTATTTTTTAAGTGAAAGTTATTAACAAATAGATAGGTAAGTTGTCAACAACTGTTAATAAAAAGCATATATTTGTAGAATAATATTTATATTAATATAACCCCTAATTCCCCAGGTATATGTTTTTAAATAAAGAAATGTTTGTCGACGACAACAAAGTTAAGTTATTAGAGTTTCCAATAATTAATGTGTTGGAGCACGAAATAGAGAAGGTGAATGAATTCATAAGACAAAGAAAAGTCTTTTTTTTAAGGAACCTAAATAAGGAAAAATTCCAAATTTTTTATACAGATCATACAGGCTTAAAGAAAGTTGAGGCTTCTGTTTGGACTCTTTCCGAAAAATCAATTATTCTTATAGGTACAAAAGAAGTCCCGTTTAGTAACATTGTAGCTGTAGCTTAAAATAAAAAAAGCACACTTTTTTAAGTGTGCTTTTTTTTAATATTAGAATATTTTAAACTGCTTAATAGCAGATTATTCGTTTAATTTATATCCAATTCTCTAGGTAAACTATAAAATGGTTTTCAATCCGCATTTGTTACAAATGTCTGAGAATTTTACTTTATTGGGATAATTAATTATTATAGAGAGTCTGTTTTATTTTTCTAAATATGCAGGGATTTTATTGGTGCAAATTATTACTTGTGTGTTGATATTTTTAAGCAAATAGCCTGTGAAAATTATGATGATAGCTTATTAAAATTAACTTAATGAAAAATCGAAATAAAATTCATCCTTTACAATAGGTTCCGAGCAGTTTTTTACATCATTAATGAAATCATCAATTTGTGCTTTAGTTACATTAGGCATGCAAATAACATGAGCTATTTCTCCTTCAGTAGCTAATTGCCATTTATCTTTAACGCTTTTTGACGTTTTTGGTAGTACTACGGTAATCGCATTAGGATTTCTCCATGCTTTAATTCCAATATTTTTTAATTCAGCTTCACAGTATTCGGCTACCTCTAAACTGTTTTGGTAACGTTTTTGTAAACCATCTATTCCTAATTGTTTTAAAGCATACCATAAGAATAAAGGAGAGTGTCCGTTGCGAGATCCAGTAATGGTGGTATCTAAAGAGCCGATGTATGAGATTCCTTTAGCAATGCGATCTCTATTAGAGCGTTTAGTTATTAATACTCCGGTTGGTATTGGAGAGCCAATAAATTTATGGCCACTAATAGAAATACTGTCAGCTCCATCTGTAAAGTCAAAAGGCAATCGAGGTTGCATAAATGGCCCGAATGAACCTGCTAGAGCAGCATCGCAATGAATATAATTATCTTGAATAGCTAAGTTACCAAGAATGCGTTTTATTTTAGATACATCATCTTTAGCTTCTTTCATTGTAGTACCAAAAGTAGCTAAGACAATTACGGGTTTATGACGATTCATACGCACCGTATTCTCGAAATCCTCATAGTCAATTTCTCCGTTTTCTTGAGATTTTATAACAATACTAGGTATGTTTAATAAGTGAATGTTTTTACGAATACTATAGTGAGTAGATTCAGAATAATAAACAATAGCTTTTGGAAATAACTCACGAGCAAGGTATAATCCATATAAATTACTTTCAGAGCCTCCATTAGTTACGTAGCCCCAAAAATCTTTTGGATTAGCTCTAAATAGTTTGGCAAAAAAAGCAACGACTTCACGTTCCATTTCATGTGTTTGTACACGGTAGGTTCCTTGTTCGAATGGATCACCTAAATTGTTTATAGGGAATTGGAAGAACTCATTTAAGGCTGAATAATCAAAGTCTTTAGAGACGGGATACCCTAAAAAGGTATCTCGAGCACTGGTTAATTGCTCTTTAAGAAGATTTAATTTTTGTTGACTTTCTTCTGGTAAATTTGTTAAGCTTGCCATAATAGTGTGATTTATCAGTCAAAAGTAGTTTAAGTAATAATATGAGTCCGTATTTTTATTAATAATTAGATTATTTATCTATTTTTATTTTTTTAATAGATTAATAATCTAATTATAGGTAGTTTTTTTTAGCTATATAGAATTTGAGTAGTTTTGTTATCTTTTAAAATACCTGAATATTGCTACTATTAAAATTTTGTACCCAATTAATTGTAAATAGATAAGGCAAAAAAATATTTTCGATTTTGATATTTTGCTAAAAACTCTCTTAAAACCATTAGAGTTTTAAGAGAGTGGGCATCTTTTATTTATGGTCGTAATTGTAAAAAGTGTCTAAAACAATTTAAGGGTCAAAACAAACACTATTTCACCTCTTTAGAATCAAGATAAATATTATTATCCATTTTAATTACATCAGAATTTATAGTCTCCGTTTGCCAGTTTTCAGTGGGTTTCAGACGTTTTAGTTTTTCGTTAACTAAAATATTTACAGGCATATTAAAGTTGGTAATTACGTTATTCCAGCGATAAGAAAGTTTATTGTCTACAATTTTATATTCAAAGACAGGAATTTTAACTGTACGTAAATATTGGTCAAAAACCTTCGTCAAATCTAGCCCAGATTGTTGAGTGATATAATTTTCAATTTGTTGTGTAGTTACTGTTTGATGGTAGAAAACCTTATTTAATCCGCGTAAAATTTGTCGCCATTTTTCATCATCATCGATTAAGGTTCTAATGGTATGTAGCATATTAGCTCCTTTGTAATACATGTCTCCAGAACCTTCGCTATTTACATCGTATTGTCCAATAATAGGAATGTCGTTTTGAATACTTTTACGTGTTCCTATTACATATTCTGCAGATGCCTTTTTGCCATAATAATAGTCTAAAAACAAATTTTCGGAATAGGCGGTAAAGCTCTCGTGAATCCACATATCTGCAATGTCTTTATCAGTAATATTATTGGCAAACCATTCGTGTCCAGATTCATGAATAATAATAAAGTCGAATTTTAAACCCCAACCAGTCCCTGATAAATCTCTACCTAAATATCCGTTTTGGTATTTGTTTCCGTAGGTAACAGAACTTTGGTGCTCCATTCCTAAATACGGAACTTCTACAAGCTTATATCCGTCTTCGTAAAAAGGATATTTTCCAAACCAATGCTCAAAAGCTTTCATCATTTTTGAGGCATCTTTAAACTGTTTTTTTGCTTTTTCTAAATTATCACGTAATACATAATAATCCATAGCTAACTCACCGTCTTCACCATTATATTTTTCAGAAAAATGTACATAATCACCAATATTTACATTTACCCCGTAATTATTAATCGGATTATTTACAAACCAATGATAGGTAGTTGTATTGTCTTTATGTTGTTCTGTTTTACGTAATTTTCCATTAGAAATATTCATTAAGTTTTTAGGAACACGAACGCTAATTGTCATACTATCTACTTCATCATACATATGATCTTTATTTGGCCACCAAACACTTGCACCTAAGCCTTGACAAGAAGTTGCTACAAAATGATTTCCATTGGTGTCTTTTTTCCATGAAAAACCTCCGTCCCAAGGAGCGCGTTTTGCTGTTTTCGGATTTCCTTCATAATAAATGTCTAATGAATTGATGCTTCCAGTTTTTTGAGTTTCTTTTAAGTGAATAAAATGTGCATTTCCTTCTGAAACCACTTTTAATTCTTTTCCGTTCTGAATTACTTTCGTAATTTTTAACGGAGCTTGTAAATCAATTTGCAAAACTTTATGAGGTTTTAGTACTTTGTATTGAACGGTATTTTTTCCGTTAATGAATTGCTTATCAGGATTTATTGAAATATCTAAATGATAATAGGTTAAATCCCACCAAATTCTTTCAGGAGTGATTGCTCCTCTTAATGAATCTTGTTTTGTAAACGTTTTTGTATGTTCAAACAAAGAAGTTTGTGCTAGTATACTAAAGCTAATCAGGAAAAATAAAGTGCTAAAAATTGATTTTCTATTCATAAGGATTATGTTCTTAACAATGGATTGCTAATATAAGTGTTTAAAGTGTTTTTTTATTGCTGCTAACTTTAAGATATTTGTCTAAAATTATGCCAATGTCAAAAGTTATATTAATAACAGGAGCTTCTTCAGGAATCGGAAAAGCAATCGCTATTTATTTACACGCTAAAAATTACAATGTTTACGGGACTAGTCGAAATCCTGATAAATTAAACGTACCTTTTACTATGGTTGCTTTAGATGTAACGAAACCTAAGTCAATACAAGTAGCAATGGATACAATAATACAGAAAGAAGGTAAAATTGATGTATTAATAAATAATGCAGGTAAAGGAATAACAGGTTCAATTGAAGATACTCCGACCGAAGAAATGCAAGATAACTTTAATACAAACTTTTTTGGAGTTATCGATGTAATTAAAGCGGTGTTGCCACAAATGAGGCAACAAAAATCAGGTCTTGTAATAAATATTACTTCGATAGCAGGTTATATGGGGTTACCATTTAGAGGTATTTATTCTGCAAGTAAAGGTGCTTTAGAATTGGTAACAGAAGCGTTGAGTATGGAGGTGAAAAGTTTTGGAATTAAAGTTGTAAATGTAGCACCAGGAGATTTCGAAACAAATATTGCATCGGGAAGATACCATACACCAGTGTATGATAACTCAGCGTATAAAGAAAAATATATTGAAAATTTAGCATTGATGGATGGGCATGTAAATTCAGGGCTAGACCCGAAGGTAATGGCAAAATCAATTCATCAGATCATTGAAAATAACAATCCAAGAATACATTATAAAGTAGGTGGTTTTATGGAGAAATTCTCTGTAGTGTTAAAACGGGTTCTGCCAGATAAAGTTTATGAAAAATTGTTAATGAATCATTATAAATTGTAAATTTGCAAGGTTTTAGAAAACAGGTTTTTAAATAAAATTGAGTACAATCACATAACATACATACATACAAATGAAATTTTTTATAGATACAGCTAACTTAGATCAGATTATAGAAGCACAAGCTTTAGGTATTTTAGATGGGGTAACAACAAATCCGTCTTTAATGGCAAAAGAAGGAATTACAGGAGAAGAAAATATCATAAATCATTACAAAGCTATTTGTGAGATTGTAGATGGTGATGTTTCTGCTGAGGTTATTGCTACTGATTTTGAAGGAATGGTAAGAGAAGGAGATGCGTTAGCTGCTTTAAATCCGCAAATTGTTGTGAAATTACCAATGATTAAAGACGGTATTAAAGCATGTAAATATTTTTCAGATAAAGGAATTAAAACAAATGTAACTTTAGTTTTTTCTGCGGGTCAAGCATTATTAGCAGCGAAAGCAGGAGCAACTTATGTTTCTCCATTTATTGGTCGTTTAGATGATATTTCTACAGACGGATTAAATTTAATCTCAGAAATTCGTTTGATTTATGATAATTATATGTTTGAAACACAAATATTAGCTGCATCTGTACGTCATACAATGCATATTATAGATTGCGCTAAATTAGGATCTGATGTAATGACAGGACCTTTAAGTGCTATTGAAGGGTTATTGAAACACCCATTAACAGATATTGGTTTAGCGAAGTTTTTAGCTGATTATAAAAAAGGAAACTAGCCAAAATAGTTGGTTTTATTATAAAATGTCATTTTAAAGTTTTTACTTTAGAATGACATTTTTAAACTAAAAAAATGTTCCCAAAAAAAGAACTTGCACAGTTAGTTATTTCAGCTTGCCATCAATTTAATATTGATACGGTTGTGATTTCTCCAGGGTCAAGAAATGCTCCGTTAACTATTGGGTTTTCAAATCATCCAGATATAGAAACGTTGAGTGTTGTTGATGAGCGTTGTGCTGCTTTTTTTGCAATGGGAATCGCACAGCAAAAGCAAAAACCTGTAGCGATTATTTGTTCATCAGGTTCTGCATTGTTAAATTATTACCCGGCAATTGCAGAAGCTTTTTATAGTAATATTCCGTTAGTGGTAATTTCTGCGGATAGGCCTAAGCATTTAGTTGACATTGGCGATGGACAAACTATTCGTCAAGAAAATGTTTTTGAAAATCATATTCTGTTTTCAGCTAATTTAATAGAAGATGAAAATCAGTTAGAGAATAATAGTGATTTATTAGTTGAAGCATTGCAAACAGCTGTTTTAAAAAAAGGACCAGTACATATTAATGTTCCTTTTGATGAACCTTTGTATGAAACGGTAGAGGAATTAAATGTTTTTAATTTTTCGAACGTCGTTACGAGTAAGACGAAGCAATTTATTGATTATCAAAAACTAGTTAAAATATGGAACTCTTCTTCTAAAAAAATGATTTTAGTAGGAAGTAATTTTCCAGACGAAGAATTACAAAACTTATTAAATAAGTTTACAGAAGATGAAACGGTTTTGGTTTTAGTTGAAACTACTTCGAATTTATGCCACCCAAAATTTATCAATTCAATTGATAAACTTATTTTTCCTTTAACCGAAACTGGTTTTTTAGAATTACGGCCAGAAGTGTTGTTAACTTTAGGAGGGATGGTGATCTCTAAAAAAATAAAACAATTTTTAAGAAAGTATCAGCCAAAACATCATTGGCATATTGATGAGCTAAAGTCGATGGATACCTACCATTGTTTATCTGAATTTATACAAGAAAAATCAGTTGAAATTTTAAAGAAAATTGAAGGAGAAGCTAAAATTATAAAAAGTAATTATCAGAAGAGTTGGTTAACTATAAACAAGGATAGAACTCAAAAACATAAAGATTATTTAGTTAATTGTGAATATTCTGATTTAAAAGCTTTTGAAGCTATTCTAAAATTTATTCCTGAGACTTCTCAGGTTCAAATTAGTAATAGTTCAATAATTCGCTATTCTCAACTATTTGATTTAAACGCTACATTACGGGTATTTTGTAATAGAGGAACAAGTGGAATTGATGGTAGTACAAGTACCGCAATCGGAGCATCGTTTGCTAATGAAAAACAAACTACCTTTATTACGGGAGATTTAAGTTTTTTTTACGACAGCAATGCTTTGTGGAATACAAATATTCCGAAGAGCTTTAGAATCATTATATTAAACAATGCGGGAGGCGGAATTTTTAGGTTTATACCTGGTCCGTTAACAACAAATGCGGCTAATTATTTTGAAACTCCCCATAGCTTAACTGCGGAACATTTGGCAAAAATGTATAACTTTGATTATACAGCTGTTTCAAATTTAGAAGAATTAACTATTGGATTGAATGATTTATATTCAGAATCAGATCAACCAAAAATAATGGAGATATTTACTCCGAAAGAAATAAATGACGTAGTTTTAAAGAACTATTTTAAAAACTTATAAAATGGAATTACAAGAAGGAGATCAGGTGAATTTGAAAATTGTTGAGCAAACTCCATTAGGATACAATGTTTTAATAGATGATGAATTTGACGGTTTATTGTTTAATAGCGAAGTGTACCAAGACCTAGAAGAAGGTATGGAAACGTATGGTTATGTTAAAAATATAAGAGAAGACGGTAAAATAGATATTTCTTTACGCCCTCAAGGTTTTAGAAATGTAATTGATACTGATGCAGATGTAATTCTACGTAAGTTAGATGAAAAAGGATTTTTAATGTTAACGGATAAAAGTTCTCCAGAATCAATTAAATTCCGATTACAAATGAGTAAAAAGGCATTTAAAAGAGCTATTGGAGGTTTGTATAAAGATAAAAAAATCGAATTAAAAGAAGATAGAATAGAGTTGTTGAAGTAAAAAACAACTTAGATTTAAATAAAAAAACCGCTAC
>CBDTZS010000082.1:0-14725 GCA_965364955.1 uncultured Tenacibaculum sp.
TTTGCGTTTCCAACATACATATCAAAAAGATATTGATCGCCTAAAACAATAGCTAGCGGATAACTAATAGCTTCATCCTTGTCGTAGTTTTCAGGAATGTAAATTTTTACAGACCGACCTTTAATAAATTCCTTAGAATTAATTTTTTCAGTAATTACTTTTTGTGAAAAAAGGCTAGTAGTTATTAATAAAGTGACTAAAAAATATAGTTGTTTCATAAGGGTTCGTATTATATCATTCAAATATAGAAAAGAAAAACAAAGTTATTATGTTATTTTTGCTCTACTTAATAACGATAATATTTTAAAATTATGATACAACCTCAATGGAAAGTTGCCAAAGAGTATGAAGATATTACATATAGAAAGTCGCATAATGTAGCGAGAATAGCGTTTAACAGGCCAAATGTACGTAATGCATTTCGTCCGCATACAACATCAGAATTGTTAGATGCTTTTCAAGATGCACATGAAGATGTTAATATCGGAGTCGTATTATTATCTGCTGAAGGGCCTTCAACAAAAGATGGGATTTGGAGTTTTTGCTCTGGTGGAGATCAAAATGCCCGTGGAGAGAAAGGATATGTTGGTAAAGATGGGTATCACCGATTAAACATATTGGAAGTACAGCGATTAATTCGTTTCATGCCAAAAGCGGTAATCTGTGTCGTTCCGGGGTGGGCAGTAGGTGGCGGACATAGCTTACATGTTGTTTGTGATTTAACTTTGGCAAGTAAAGAACACGCCATTTTTAAGCAAACAGATGCAGATGTAACTTCTTTTGATGCTGGGTATGGATCGGCATATTTAGCAAAAATGGTAGGTCAAAAAAAAGCACGTGAAATCTTTTTCTTAGGAAGAAATTATTCTGCTCAAGAAGCTTACGATATGGGAATGGTAAATGCCGTTATACCTCATGATGAATTAGAGCAAACTGCTTTTGATTGGGCACAAGAGATTTTAGAAAAATCACCAACCTCAATTAAAATGTTGAAGTTCGCAATGAATTTAACTGATGATGGAATGGTCGGTCAACAAGTATTTGCAGGTGAAGTTACTCGTTTAGCATATATGACAGAAGAGGCAAAAGAAGGTCGTGATGCTTTCTTAGAAAAAAGAAAACCAAACTTTCCTAAAACTTGGATACCATAAGTTTCAGTATTTAGTTTGTTAGTTCGAGTAAATTTATGAATAAGGAATAAATTTGTATCGAGAATAGTTTAATCATTTAGTTTTTCAATAAATAAAAAATGAAAATAATTTGTATTGGGCGTAATTATGCCAAGCATATTGAAGAATTAGCGAATGAGAAGCCAGAAAGCCCTGTTGTTTTCTTAAAACCAGATTCAGCAATTCTTCCGAAGAAAATGCCTTTTTTTATTCCACCTTTTTCTAATGACATTCATTATGAGGTTGAGGTTTTGGTAAAAATAAATAAAGTGGGGAAACATATTTCTCCAAAATTCGCACATAAATATTATGACGAAATAGGTTTAGGAATCGATTTTACAGCACGCGATGTACAAGCAAAATGTAAAGAAAAGGGATTGCCTTGGGAGAAAGCAAAAGCTTTTGACGGTAGTGCTGTTGTTGGTGATTTTTATCAGAAGGAGCTGTTTGATTTAGGTAGAATTTCTTTTCAATTGCATAAAAATGAAGAGGTCGTTCAGGATGGAAATACGCAATCTATGTTGTGGAGCATTGATGAGTTAATAAGTTATGTTTCGCAATATTTTACACTTAAAAAAGGGGATGTTATTTTTACAGGAACTCCTGCAGGAGTGGGTAAAGTAGAAGAGAATGATATGTTAACAGGGGTTATTGAAGGGAAACAAGCTTTTCATATAAAAGTAAAGTAAGTCTTAACAAAATTATATGAACGCAGAAATAATAACTATTGGAGATGAAATTCTTATTGGGCAAATTGTTGACACAAATTCACAGTGGATTGGTCAAGAATTAAATAAAATTGGAGTTTCAGTATATCAAATTACATCTATTCAAGATGATAGACAGCATATTTTAAATGCCTTGAAAGAAGCTGAAAGTAGGGTTGATATTGTGATTTTAACAGGGGGCCTTGGTCCGACTAAAGATGATATAACCAAAAAAACGATTGCTGAATATTTTAATGATAAAGAGGTTATTGAGTATCCAGAAGTCATTGAACGTATTAAGAATTTATTTAAAAAAATAAATCATCCGTTTAACGAAATTCAAAGATACCAAGCCCAGTTGCCGTCAAAAGCAACATTATTAACGAATCAATTCGGAACAGCTCCAGGAATGTGGTTTTATGAAAATGATACTGTTTTTGTTTCGTTACCAGGAGTACCTTATGAAATGAAAGGGTTAATGACTTCTGAAGTGTTGCCTAGAATTCAAGAGAAATTCAAACTTCCATTTATATTGCATACAACAATTATGACGGTTGGTGTTGGTGAAACTATTATTGCCGAAAGAATAGAAGAATGGGAAAATAATTTACCTGAGTATATCAAATTAGCCTATTTACCATCCTTCGGTAAAGTTCGATTACGAATTTCAGCAAAAGGAAATAACAAAGAAGTTCTTGAGAAGGAAGTAACAAAAAGAATTTCAAAACTAAATGTTTTAATTTCAGATGTTATTGTTGGTTATGACGAGGATGCATCTGTAGAGAAAAGCACAGGAGATTTATTAAAGAAGTTTAATCAAACATTAAGTGTCGCAGAGAGTTTAACAGGAGGTAAAATAGCTTCTGAACTAGTTTCAATACCAGGTTCTTCAGTATATTTTAAAGGGGGTTTTATTACGTATACAGCGGAGTTAAAACAACAACTTTTAGGAGTGTTAAAAGAGACCATTGAAAACTTTACTGTTGTAAGCAAAGAAGTAGCAAAAGAAATGGCGGTTGGTTGTTTAGAAAAGTTAAAAACAGATTACGCAATTGCAGTAACAGGAAATGCTGGCCCTACGACCGATGATAACGATAAAAGTGTAGGATTAGTTTATATTGCTATTGCTAGTGAAAATAATGTTGAAGTACAGGAGTTTAACTTTGGGCAACCACGAGAAAAAGTAATAAACAGAACTGTAACAAAAGCTTTAGAGCTATTGAGTGAAAGTATTTTAAAAATTAACCAGTAATATTTTGCTTAACTCTATGAAAAGTTTGTATATTTGCACCTCGTTTAGAAATAACAATAATAACTGTCAAGAAGATGTCTAGAGTTTGTGAATTAACAGGGAAGAAAGCAATGGTTGGGAACAATGTTTCTCACGCTTTAAATAGAACTAAAAGAAGGTTTAACGCTAATTTAATGACTAAGCGTTTTTATATACCAGAAGAAGATAAATGGGTTACCTTAAAAGTATCTGCTTCTGCATTAAAAAATATTAATAAAAAAGGAATCTCTGCTGTGATTAAAGATGCTAGAGAAAATGGTTTCTTAACTAAGTAATTCCTTACTAGATAAAATTTTACAGAGATGGCAAAAAAAGGAAACAGAGTTCAGGTAATTTTAGAATGTACTGAACACAAAGCAACTGGACAACCAGGAACTTCACGTTATATTACTACAAAGAATAAAAAGAACACTCCTGATAGAATGGAATTAAAGAAATTTAATTCTATCTTAAAGAAGATGACTGTTCATAAAGAAATTAAATAATTTAGGACATGGCAAAGAAATCAATCGCATCGTTACAAACAGGTGCAAAAAGGTTAACTAAAGCAATTAAAATGGTGAAATCTCCAAAAACAGGAGCTTACACATTTGTTGGAGCAATTATGGATCCTGCTAATGTAAACGATTTTATCGCGAAAAATTAATACTTTTTTACAAAATAAAAAAAAAGCTATTTTCATTAGAAAGTAGCTTTTTTTTTGTGCTAAAAAACTGTATTTTTGGACGTTACCCTTCAGGTCAGGCTTTCGGCAGTCGCTCTCTACGAGGAGCTTCAACAATGCCTCTATCCTTAACGCGAAAGTAACTGTATAATGACAATTTGACTATATAATAAGTTTGGTATAGTTTTTAACCTATATAAACGATTATAAAATTTAACTATGAGCTTTTTTAAAAAGATCTTCTCAAAAGAGAAAAAAGAAACATTAGATAAAGGATTAGAAAAAACAAAATCAAGTTTTTTATCTAAACTATCCAAAGCCGTTGCAGGAAAAACAACTGTAGATGATGGTGTTTTAGATAATCTAGAAGAAGTATTAGTGTCGTCTGATGTTGGAGTGGATACTACGCTGAAAATTATTGAAAGAATTGAAACAAGAGTAGCCAAAGATAAATATGTTGGAACAGAAGAATTAAACCAAATTCTAAGAGAAGAAATTGCGGGCTTACTTTCTGAAACAAACACAGAAAACGATACCGAGTTTACGATTCCTGAAAACAATAAACCACATGTTATAATGGTTGTTGGTGTGAACGGAGTTGGTAAAACGACTACAATAGGGAAGTTAGCTTCTCAGTTTAAGAAAAAAGGCTTAAAAGTGGTACTAGGAGCAGCAGATACGTTTAGAGCTGCAGCAATCGATCAATTACAAGTTTGGGCAGATAGAACAGATGTTCCTATAATTCGTCAAGAAATGGGGTCTGACCCTGCTTCTGTGGCATTTGACACTGTTAAGTCAGGTGTAACTCAAAAAGCAGATGTAATTATTATTGATACCGCTGGTCGTTTACATAATAAAGTTAATTTAATGAATGAATTAACAAAGATTAAACGAGTAATGCAAAAAGTAATCCCAGATGCGCCACACGAAGTATTATTAGTTTTAGATGGCTCTACTGGTCAAAATGCATTTGAACAAGCAAAACAATTTACCAAAGCAACAGAAGTTACTTCTCTAGCAGTTACAAAATTAGACGGTACAGCAAAAGGAGGCGTTGTAATTGGTATTTCAGATCAGTTTCAAATTCCTGTAAAATATATTGGAGTGGGAGAAGGAATAGATGATTTACAAGTATTTAATAAACACGAATTTGTAGATAGTTTCTTTAAGTAAGAAAGAGAGTATATAAAAAATAAGAACGCCCTAAATAGGGCGTTCTTATTTTTTATATATGTTTAGAATGTTTCGCTAACGTGTTTGTCTAATATTTTTTGCGTGTTTTAATTACAAATTTAGCAAATACAAACCGATTAGGAAATCCGTATGGATTTTTCTAAGTGTGCTTGCCACTACCAATTAATTTTATGCGGTATTAGCAGTTGGCTATTGACCATTATCTATTTCTTTCTCCCAAAGAATAAATAGTCTAAAGATATCTTACCAGAACCACTTATAAAAATTATTAAATAAACAAGAGCATATATCAAAGAGATCTCTTTTTCTTTAAAAGTGCTATTATTATGTACAACAAAGAAGGCAATAAACATTGTTAATAATAAAGGAATCAATGTAAAACGAGTAAAAAGACCAACACACAATAATATAGAACAAAAAACTTCAGAAAAAATAACTAGTCCTAAAGTAGTTTCTCCACCTAACCCAAATAAATCATAGAAGTTTGATGCTTTTTCTGAAAAATGGATAACTTTATCATATCCGTGTGTTAACATTAACAAACCAAATGTAATTCTCAGTAATGTAGTTGCAATAGAATTACTTCCGGATAATATTGTTTTTTTAGTAAACAGATTATGCATATAAGTATTTTTAAATTAAAGATCTTATTTTGTAAAAAATGAAAGTGAAAAGAGGCCTATTCCAATATATACTATGCCTACAACATAACCTTGTATCCTAAGATTTGTAAAACGTCTTTTTAAATATTTGCCAAGTTTATTAGATAGATATACAAATATAAATCCCCAAATTAATGCAATTGAAATGAACAACAGCCCTAAGAAGAGCATTTGGGAGGCTTCTCCTTTTTTAGAAATACTAATAAATTGTGGTAAGAAAACAACAAAAAACAAAATAGATTTAGGGTTTAAGATGCTTATTGCAACACCGCTCCAAAAAGCATTTGAAACTTTTTTTTTTGTCAATTTATCTTTAGAAAGACTTTTGCTTGCTATGTAAATAGTTTTAATTCCTAAAATTATTAAATAAAAACAGCCACCATATTTAATAATCGTGAACGCTATATCGGATTTTACAAGTATAGCAGAAAGACCAAAAGTCACTATAATAACGTGTAATAATGTACCAGATTCAATTCCAAGTACAGAAAGAATACCAGATTTATAGCCATCTTCTGTTGTTCTAGTAAGAATATATAGAAAAGCTGGACCTGGCGTAATGACAAGTATTATTGAACTAATGATAAACATTAAAATATTAGCAAAATCAGGCAAGGTTATCATATTTTTTTGAATTATATATACCCACCATAATCTATGAATTGTAGTGTAGGTAATTTTTTTCAAAAATAGATAGTAAGTAGTAAATACACCTTAATGTACATTAAGGGTGAAAAATAAGATTACTTTTTATTACGAAGTGAACTCAAAAATTCTGGGCTTATTCCTAGATAAGAAGCTACTTGTCTTTGAGATAATCGTGGTTCTATATTGGGGTAATCTTGTAAGAAATCCTTATATCTTTCTTTAGCAGAGCAAGAAAGGTTTTGTTTAATCCTTCTTTCATGTTTAAACAATAAATCATTTCCAATTAACCTAAAATAACGTTCAAATTTTGGAGTTTTAGTTAAAAGGGATTCTATATCTGTTCTTTTTAATTGAATTATTTCTGTATCCTCTATTGCTTCAATATCAAAAATAGAAGTAGTTTGCATCCAAAAACTATTTTGGTCACTAATCCATTGGTTCTCTATGGCAAATTCAAAAACACGTTCTTTACCTTCTGAATTAATGTAGTATTTCTTAATACAACCTTTTATTACATAATAACAGTTAGAACATACTCTACCAGATTTAAGAATAAATTCTTTTCTTTTAATTTTTTTTAAACTTAATAATGAAATAAAAAAACTGGCTTCTTGTTCGTTTAGCTGAATATATTGCTGAACGTTTTTTAGTATAGAATTGGAATCCATTAATTTAGATTTGATTAAGAGAGTTAATTAGGCTTGCTGCTAACTTTTTTAAGAATATGAATTCGTTTTAATGATTTATATTCAACGTTAGCGAACTTATCAAAAAATGGGTTAAGAATCAAACTAAAGTATTAAGAGTGTAAAATATTTAAAATGTATCTTTGCACCCTAAAATTTTATAGTACAATGCGCACAAAATCACCAAAGCAAAATAAAATCAACGTAGTTACTTTAGGGTGTTCTAAAAACATTTACGATAGTGAAGTGTTAATGGGGCAATTAAAAGCCAATGGTAAAAACGTGGTTCATGAAGATCCTGAAGACGATGGTAATATTGTTGTTATCAATACCTGTGGTTTTATTGGTAAAGCAAAAGAAGAAAGCATTGATACTATTTTGCATTATGCACAGCGTAAAGAAGCAGGTGAAATAGACAAAGTATTTGTTTCTGGATGTTTAAGTGAACGTTATAAGCCGGACTTAGAAAGAGAGATTAAAAATGTAGATCAATATTTTGGTACACATGAGTTACCTGAGTTATTAAAAGTTTTAGAAGCAGATTATAAGCACGAATTAATTGGTGAGCGTTTAACAACAACCCCAAAACATTATGCCTATTTAAAAATAGCAGAAGGTTGTGATCGTCCGTGTTCTTTTTGTGCAATTCCTTTAATGAGAGGTAAGCACGTTTCAACACCAATTGAAGATATTATTATCGAAGCTACGAAATTGGCTGAGAAAGGAATTAAGGAGTTGATGTTAATTGCACAAGATTTAACGTATTACGGATTAGATATTTATAAAAAACGTGCGTTAGCTGATTTATTAAAAGAACTAGTTAAGGTTGATGGAATTGAATGGATTCGTTTACATTATGCATTTCCTACTGGTTTTCCGATGGATGTATTAGAGGTGATGAAAAACGAGCCAAAGGTTTGTAATTATTTAGACATTCCGTTACAGCATATCAATACAGAGATTTTAAAATCGATGAAGCGTGGTACAACACATGAAAAAACGACATCGTTAATTCATAAGTTTAGAGAAGCAGTACCAAATATGGCAATTCGTACAACTTTAATTGTTGGGTATCCTGGAGAAACGGAAGCTCAATTTGAAGAGTTAAAAGATTGGGTTGAGGAAATGCGTTTTGAGAGAATGGGTGCTTTTGAATATTCACATGAAGAAAATACAGGAGCTTATGTTTTAGAAGATGATGTGCCTGCTGATGTAAAGTTTCGTAGAGTAAATGAAATAATGGAAGTACAATCTCAAATTTCTTGGGAATTAAATCAGCAAAAAATCGGAAAAACATTCCGTTGCTTGTTTGATAGAAAAGATGGAGAATATTTTTACGGACGTACAGAGTTTGATTCACCAGATGTAGATAATGATGTAATAGTCGATGCGACCAAACATTATATAAAATTAGGAGAATTTATTGATATTAAAATTGATGAAGCTGGAGATTTTGATCTGTATGGAACTCCGCTAGTTCAGCAAGAGAAACCTACAAGCTTAAATCAAAAAAAGAAAATAAATAACTAAAAATAAATTTAAAAACCTGCTTTTAGTAGGTTTTTTTATGTTTTTTTCTCAATTATAAAAAAGCATATTTTAATTAGAGTTAAATGAAATATTCGGTATTTGAATTGTGTAAACTTTAATTTATACAGGTAGTTTGTTGAAAATAAACAATTTAAGTGGAGAAAGCAGCGATAAAGCTTATATTTGATAGTTATTTAAAACTAAAAACAAAGACATGGTTAAATTCTTTTTGAAAACGATTAGTTTAACATTCTTCTTCTTAGCTACAACTATTTTTTCTCAAGAAGAAGAGTTTACTAATATTTTGAATGATTTGTCTTTGAAGATTCAAACTGTTCAAAACTCAAAGTTAACCTTTACTCAAAATTTAGTTTCTGAAGCTCCTGGAGTTATAAAGTTTAATTTAGTGTCAACTGACAGTAAAGGGAAAGTAAAGGAAAGAGAGTATGAGTTTAATTTAGCAGACATTGATATTAACACGATTAAACCAGTAACTTCAAAAGATATTATTCAAGTGCAGTTGATTGCAAATAATAATCAAAAAATAATTAAAGAGATAATTGATCACAAGAGTATATCTTATTTAAATAGAATAAATATTTACGCTTCTAATATTGATAATGCTAGAAAAATTTCTAATTTACTTAAAAAAAATGTTCCTGTTAGTCACGAGATAGTAAAGAATAGGTTAAGTTTAAATAGTTATGATGATAGATTAGAATGGTTAAAAAGAAATATTGTTAATGTAGATTTAATAGAAAGAAATTACGCCCAATCATTGTCGCTAAATCAAACGGATGTTGGAAATGTAACAATTATAAGTACTCTATCAAAGAGTAAATCTAGTAAAACTACTCATTACCAATTAAATTTATCAAATATTAATCCGAATTCGATTTTTTTTAAAAGTAATGGAAGCGAGTTTTTATTAAAATTAGAAACTAAAAGAAGGTTGAAAAGTATTAAAGTTACTGAGGATGGTGAACATAAAAATTATATAAATAAAATTGAAATTCAATGTAATAGTGTCGAAAACGCTAGAGATTTACAAAAAGTTTTACAAGATATTATTCCTTTAGCAAATAATAAATTTAATGAGAATCTACCTAAAGTAAATACTGTAAACGAAGGGTTTGGGTTGATTAATGAAAAAATAAATACGATAACATCTTTAAAGTTAACCTCTCAACAGTCTTTTACACCAAATTGTGTATCTACATTTACAAAGATGGAGGAAACCAGTAAAAATAAAAATGATTATTTATATGATTTTAATTTAATTGATTTAAATAAGGAAGATATTGAAATCGAAATAAAAGGAATTTCAATTTATGTTGTTATTAAAACTGTAGCAAAACAAAAATTTATTAAATTTAGTAGAAATGATGCCTTACAAAACTACACAAACAACCTTGTGTTTATTTGTAATAGCATAGAAGATGCTTTTCTTTCTCAATATGTTTTAAAAAAAATTATTGGTTTGTGTAACGAGAGTTATAAGAACAAGGCAAGTTTAACATCTAAAACAAATGCTTTAGAAAAACTACAAAAAAGTATTCAGAGTGTTCAATTAGATAAATTAACGTATGAGCAAAAGTTAGAACCTGTTGAAACAGGAGGGGAGAATGTTTTAAGATTTACAAACATTGAGGTATCTAATAAAAAATCAAAAAATAATGTCCAAGAATTCAATTTATCTGATATAAACTCTAAGTCTGTTAAAATTAAAATCTCCAGTAAAAAGGTAATGGTTGAGTTTTTAACTAATTATCAAGAGAAGATAATTAAAACATATGTAGGTGGTGAAATTAAAAAATACACAAATAAAGTTGCTATTTATTGTAATACAATTGAGAATGCGAGGGATAACGCTTCATTATTGAAATTTTTAACAGAAAAAAAATAACGTATTCAATAATTACCATTCAAGAAATTCTAAAAATATAACACATTAAAAGCGCCATATTTGTAAGGTTTTTTATACATCTTTACAGTTATGAAAAAAGCCTATTTTAATTGGAGTTCAGGAAAAGACTCTGCATTTGCGTTGTATAAAATTCTACAGCAAAAAGAATATCATATAGAAAAATTGATAACCAATGTAAATCAAGATTATCAACGAGTTTCCATGCACGGACTTCATGAGGATTTGTTAGAAGCACAAGCAAAAAGCATTGACATTCCTTTAGAAAAAATATATTTCCCTGCTGATGTTACAATGGATTTATATAACCAGAAGATGAAAGAGAAAACTTCTGAATTAAAATCATTGGGACTTAATCATGCTATTTTCGGAGATATATTTTTGGAAGATTTAAAGAAATATAGAGATTCAAAATTACAAGAAGTTGGTATTACAGGTGTGTATCCGTTATGGAAACAAGATACGAAAGCACTACTTAAAGAGTTTTTAGCACTAGGTTTTAAAACAATTACGGTTTGTGTAAATGCTAAGTTATTAGGTGAAGAATTTGTAGGTAGAATTATAGATGAAGATTTTATAAATGAATTGCCAGATAGTGTTGATGTTTGTGGAGAAAATGGGGAGTTTCATACTTTTTGTTATGATGGCCCAATTTTTAAAAACCCAATTGAATTTGAAATAGGAGAGAAGGTTTTAAAATCATATACTTTGAATAAAGATGATTCGCAGAATTGTCATCAAGATACTTCTGAAAAAGTTAAAAATTATGATACAAGTTTTTGGTATTGCGATTTAAAGCTAAAAGCCTAAGAGGTTGCCTAAAAATTCTATAAGTTCTCCTGCAGGAGCATTCTTATAACACGAATTACAATTGCTGTACATAAATAAACAATCTATTAAATCGGTTAGCAGATGTAGTAAAAGCCCTAAACCGATAATGTTATAAGGCTTTTTTAAAAACAGTAAGATTACGTAAATACCAATAGCGTAATAAGAATGCAAAAGATGAAACCCGAAACTACAACGATTGGGTTGAAAAATTGGAGACGATAGTAAATGATCTAAATCTACTAACATAGTCGCTAAAAGTATTAATACTACTTTTTTCCAATCTTTTCTGAAAAATAAATAGACAATAATAAAAGGGAGCCCAAAATGTAAGAAATAGTGAATAAAGGTTTGCATAGTTAAAATTTTTCAAAAACACCTAATCCAAATAAAGAAAAATCATATTTTACAGGGTCATCTTTATCAAAATTCCTTAAGGTAACATCTAATTCTGTAAGAGCTTTCCAGTCATTTTGTTTTCTAGTTAAGATTCCTAATTTACGAGCTACATTACCTGAATGTACATCTAACGGGCAATGTAAGTGAGAAGGTAAATGTGTCTCCCAAAGACCAAAATCTACGCCAGTTTTATCATTACGAACCATCCAACGTAAAAACATGTTTATGCGTTTTGACGCAGAACCTTTTAAAGGATCAGAAACATGTTTTAAAGTTCTTTGTTGATGAGGTACTTCAAAAAAAACTTGTTTGAAATTATGGATTGCTAATTGATAATTATCTTGATTTTGAGTTGATAAAACAGCTTCTAATCCATTATGGTTTTTGTAAATATTTCTAAGTGATTTAACGAAGAATTTAAAATCATCGGCATTAAAAGTACGGTGAACAAATCCTTCAAAGTTAGCTAGATCGTCTTCTGTATGATTCATTACAAAATCATAGGGAGAGTTCCCTAATAACTCAACCATTCTTAATGAATTTTTGATTATCATTTTACGATTTCCCCAAGCAATAGTCGCTGCTAAAAAACCTGCTATTTCAATATCTTCTTTTAAAGAGAATTGATGTGGAATTTGAATAGGGTCACTCTCAATAAAATCTGGATTATTATATTTTATTACTTTTTCGTCAAGAAATTCTTTAAGCTCTGTTTTGTCCATAATTATACTAAATCACTAGCAAAAGTAATTAAAACAAAAAAAGCATTATAACTAGCGTGTAAAAGAATACTCCAAATTAATCCAAAACGGACTCTGATAAATCCTAAATAACCACCTAAAATTATTTGAGGAGCGACTAGAATAGGTGCTAACAGAAGTATGTTTGTAGTTATTTGAAAGTTAGATAAATGTATCAATCCAAAAATAATGGCAAAAGCGTAAAAAACTATTTTAAAATATTTCTTATTTTGAAATAATGTTATTGGAGCTCTAAAAAATAATTCTTCAAGCAAAGGAGCAACTACTACAGCAAGAAAAGCAATAAACCATTTTGAATGGTTCTTCATTAATTCTTCGATAGCGTGAGTGTTCATATCTACCCAACCTAAATGTTCTATTAAAACAAATAAAGGGGATAATACAGCTCCTGTAAGTATACTTATAATAAGTAAGTGTAAGAATTTTTTAAACCGATAAGAGCTGTCTTGATTACTGTCTTTTTCTAATATAGGGTTTTTTAAATACCCTAACAATTCGTTAAACGTTTCTCTCATGATTCATTTGATTTGCTAATAAGTAGTTAGAAACATAAAATAGTTACATTATTGAACAATGACCCCGTCTTTCATCGTTAAAGTACGATCTGCCATTTTAGCTAATTCTTTATTATGAGTAACGAGCACAAAGGTTTGTCCGAACTTATCTCGTAGTTCAAAAAATAACTTGTGTAGATTTTCGGCGGAAGTAGAATCTAGATTCCCCGAAGGTTCATCAGCAAAAATAACTGAAGGTTCATTAATTAAAGCTCTAGCTACAGCTACTCGTTGCTGCTCACCACCAGAAAGTTCATTGGGTTTATGACTTTCTCTATGTGATAATCCAAGAAAATCAAGAAGCTCTTTGGCTCTTTTTTCTGTAGCTGATTTCGATTTACCTCCAATAAAAGCAGGAATACAAACATTTTCTAAAGCAGTAAATTCAGGTAATAATTGATGGAATTGAAAAATGAATCCGATATGCTTGTTTCTAAAAGAAGAGACCTCTTTGTCGTTTAAAGCTTTCATAGGAGTACCATCAATAAATAATTGGTGATTTTGTTCTTTTGAAGGTTTATCTAAGGTTCCTAAAATTTGAAGTAAGGTTGTTTTTCCTGCTCCAGAAGGACCAACAATAGCAACAACTTCTCCTTTTTTAATATGAAGATTTACACCTTTTAATATTTCAACATCTCCATAGTGTTTATGGATGTTTTTAGCAACAATCATAGTTATATATTCAATGTAACGAATGTATAAAAAAGAAATCAGATAACCTTTAAAGGTTATCTGATTTCAAATCATATATAAACACCTTTTAAAAAATATTTTTTAGTTTGCTATAATCGATAAAATATACGAATCGAACAGAGAATGTATGTCTATTTGATTCTTCAATAAGATTATCTAAGTTTTTAAAAAAACCTTGGTTCGCATTGTCATTAAAATTAGAAATTGAGTTTCTATAAAAAGCAATTAATTGGCTACCAGGAGCAAATTGCCATAAATAATTAACATCTAAATTCCAGCTATTAAAATTAACATCGTGATTACTAGAATACAAACTTTCTTCTAAAGCACCATTATTTTTATTTAGTCTATAGAATTGATTTTGATATGGTACTTTACTCCAGTTATGACGGAAGGTTAATGATAAAGAAGACTTTGTGCTAAAACTATATTTACCAGATAGAGAGTTGTTGTAAGAAGATCTGTCTCTTTGGCCTAGAATTAAATCATTTAAAAAAGGAGCAAAAGCAGGGTTTTCATCTACATCATCTTGGTCAATATCATTCACAAAACCTTGATCATTATTTGTTTTACTATATCTGAAGCCATAAACTAAAGAGAATTGGTTATTAAAACGATATCTAGGAGATATTCTAAAGCCATAACTTTCTTTTGGATTGTTTTTAAAGAAGGTGTAATTCCAGTTATAATCAATTGCAAATTTATTTCTATAATCGGTAGACCCCCAATGATTAACATTTATTCTTTGAGGCCTTTTAAAGAATATACCACTTGTATTACCTTGTCTAGGTTCATTAAAATCTTTTCTTTCACTACTATAGTTTAAGTTTCCTCCGAAACCAAATCGTTTTTTTGTTTGTGCTCGAAAAGACAGGCCTCCATTTGTACCAACATAGGTTCCTGGGGTATGTAAGAAGTTAATATTATAATACATTCTTATATTATAATCATTAAACATCCCTTTTGGTTTTAATAATTGATAACCAATATTACCATAAATTCGTTGCTCATTATT
>CBDTZS010000083.1:0-14452 GCA_965364955.1 uncultured Tenacibaculum sp.
TATGACTCACAATAAATCCCTAAAAAAAAAGTTAATCAAAAAGACGGATTATTAACTTTTTAAAGCAAATTCATTTTCCTATATTTGCACGCTATTTTCACAATGAGAAAACTTTTTCTATTCATATTATTTACTTGTACGGCAATTACGTTACAATCACAAACTCACGAAGTTGGTATCTTCGCTGGTGGATCTAACTATGTAGGTGATGTCGGTAGTACAAACTATCTCTACTCAAATGAACTTGGCGGAGGGCTAGTATACAAATACAATCTAAATCCAAGAATAGCTTTAAGAGGAACGTATACATATATTCCTGTTTCTGGAAATGATAAAGACGCAGAAAACTTGTTCCGTCAAAATAGGGGTCAGCGATTCTCAAACAACATCCATGAGTTTGCTGTTGGTGTTGAGTTTAATTTTTTCGATTATAATATTAGTAATTACAGAACTACATTTACTCCGTACATACTTGCAGAAATTGCAGCTTTTAATTACTCAAGCCCCGGGGTTAGGATATCACCGACTACGGTTAGTTTAAAAAATAAATTCTCTTACTCTTTACCTTTAGGTATTGGTATTAAAGGTCGGTTAGATGATCATTTAGCAATTGCATTTGAAGTAGGAACTCGCTTTACGTTAGTAGACGACATAGATTACACTACTGATAAAATTAATGAATATAATTTTGGAGGTACTGGGAATGATTGGTATATGTTTACTGGTCTCTCTATTGTTTACACTTTCGGAAGACCTCCTTGTTATAAAGGGTTAGCAGAATAAATATGGAAGAAAAACTACATCGCATTAACTTACATAAAGTTCCAAATCATATCGCTATCATTATGGATGGCAATGGTAGATGGGCAAAAGGTAAAGGAATGCAACGAGTTTTTGGTCATAGAAATGCATTAACAGCTATTAGAGAAACCGCTGATACAGCTTCAGATATTGGCGTAAAGTTCGTTACCCTTTATGCTTTTTCAACGGAGAATTGGAATAGACCAAAACTAGAAGTAGATGCTCTAATGAGCTTACTAGTAAGTACTTTAAAAAAAGAACTACCAGATTTTCAGCGTAAGAACGTTAAAATAAATGCTATTGGTAATATAGCCAGCTTACCTAAAAATGCTCGAAAAATTTTAGACAAAGTTATTGATGAAACTAAAAACAACACTAAAATTACCCTAACTTTTGCATTAAGCTATGGCTCAAGAGAAGAAATTGTTAATACAATCAAAAACATATCTAAAAAAGTTGTTAATAACGAGCTTGATATTGAAAAAATAGACGAAAAAATTATAAATAACCATTTATATACATTTAATTTGCCCGACGTTGATTTAATGATACGTACAAGCGGTGAACAACGAATAAGTAATTTTTTACTTTGGCAAATAGCATATGCTGAATTATATTTTACCGAAATATTATGGCCAGATTTTAGACGAGAAGACCTTTTTGACGCTATAATAGATTATCAAAACAGAGAGAGAAGATTTGGAAAAACAAGTGAACAGATTGAGAGCAATGAATAAATATTCTTATTTAGTCGTATTTTTAATCGCCTTTTTATCGGCGAGTACACAGGCACAAAACACAACAACAAAAGATAGTACAACTACCAGTGATGTCATTTCTTATAAAAAAGGAAAAGAATACTTACTAGGTGGCATTACTATTACTGGTTTGCAAAAATATAGTGAACAAGTTATTAAGGTTTATACTGGATTAATAGACGGTCAACCAATAAAACTACCAGGAGACAAACTTACTAGTGCCATTAAAAAACTTTATGAAAGTAAACAATTTAGCGAAGTAGATGTTTACCTTTCTAAAAAAGATGGAGAAACTGTTTATTTGTTGTTTGATGTTACTGAACTACCTCAGTTAACAGATATTTCTTTTTCTGGTATTAGTAAATCTAAGGCAAAAGAACTTAAAAAAGAAACTGAGCTTAAAAAGGGATCTATGGTTACTGATAATTTAATCGTAACTACCACAAACTATATTAAAAAGAAATATACTGATAAAGGTTTTCTAAAGACCAAGGTTTCTTTAAATACAAAAAAAGACACATCTGACGTTAACACCGTTAGTATGGATGTTTTCGTAGATAAAGGTAGTCGTGTGAAAATTAAAGAAATTAACTTCACAGGAAATAAAGCGATGTCTAATGGTGCTTTGAGAGGTTTTATGAAAAACACAAAACGTAAAGTTTTAGGACGCTTTTGGAAATCATCAAAATATATTGCAGATGATTATAAAGCCGATTTAGAAAGTATTCTTGAAAAATATAGTGAAAATGGATATCGTGATGCACGCGTCTTATCTGACAAACTTACTTGGAACGATGACAATACTATTAACCTTAATATAGCTTTAGAAGAGGGGCGCCAATATCGTTTTAAAGACATTAAATTCATAGGGAATAAAAAATACACAGATGAGTTTTTAAATAACATATTACGAATTGATAAAGGAGATGTATATAATGGTAAAGTTTTAAAAGAACGTATTTCTGGTGATGGAACACCTTCGTCTCTTGATATTCAAACAATGTATCACAATAGCGGATATTTATTTTCTCAAGTAAATGCGATAGAAACTAAAGTGAATAACGATTCTATTACAGTAGAAGTTCGTATTCGCGAAGATGAACCTGCAACCATTAAAAAAGTAACGGTAACGGGGAACCAAAAAACCAATGACCATGTGATATACAGAGAATTACGTGTTAAACCAGGAGATTTATTTAGTCGTCAGAATATTATCAGGTCCATTCGTGAAATTGGTCAATTAGGTTTTTTCGATGCGAATGTAACTCCTGATGTTAAACCTGACTACCAAAACAAGACTGCTGATATCGATTTTTCTGTAATAGAAAAAGGAGGTAGCCAAATTGAATTACAAGGTGGTTACGGTGGAGGATCATTTATTGGTACCTTAGGGCTTTCTTTTAATAATTTTTCTATTAAAAATATTTTCAATAAAGCAGCATACAAACCATTACCTATGGGTGACGGTCAAAAATTATCACTTCGCCTACAAGCAAGTAGAACCTACAACACATATAGTTTCTCTTTTACAGAGCCTTGGCTAGGTGGAAAAACACCACAATCATTATCATTCTCAGTTTACTTATCTAATCAATATAGGTTTGATTTCACTACAAATACTGTTAATAAAAATGAAAGTTTAAGTATTTTAGGTATATCTGTTGGTTTAGGAAAACGTTTAAAATGGCCTGATGATTTTTTCTCTCTATCTCAAAACATTAGCTACCAAAAAATTGATTTACAAAATTACGGATATCGTATTGGTTCATCTGTTACTGATGTTATTAGTGACGGTAATTTAAATAATTTAGCATATACTATTGCGCTAAGTCGTAACTCTTCAGGACCAAGTTTAACATTCCCATCATACGGTTCTGAATTTACTATCAAAGCAAAAGCTACATTCCCTTACTCTTTAGTAAACGGAAAGGATTATACAGAACAAGATAACCCTACAGACGATCAGAGACTAGCTTATTTAGCTGACAAATACAAATGGTTAGAATATTATAAATTATCAGCAAAAGGGAAATGGTACACGTCTTTATCATCAAATAATAAACTAGTACTTATGTCTAATTTTGAAATGGGCTATCTAGGTTCTTATAATAGTAAATTAGGGTTAACACCAGTAGAACGATATTTTGTTGGTGGAGATGGTATTGCTCAAGGTCAATTAGATGGTAGAGAAACTATTGGATTAAGAGGTTATGAAAACAACAGAATATCATCAACTGATGGAGGTTCTATTTACAATAAATTCCAAATGGAATTACGTTACTCGATAACAGATAAACCTTCTGCATCAATATACACTTTAGGGTTCTTAGAAGCTGGTAATTCTTATGACAATTTTAGTAATTTTAATCCGTTTAAATTGAAACGTTCAGCTGGATTAGGTATTCGAATATTTATGCCCGCATTTGGCTTATTAGGTATCGATTTCGCACACGGTTTTGATCCTTTACCAGGGTTATCTGAAAAATCTGGTTGGCAAACACATTTTATTATTGGAAGACAGTTCTAAAAAACCTTACATTTGTGATGTGTCTGTTTTTTTGGCACGGTTTTTTCTAAACACATTATAGCAAGATGAAAAAAAGCATTTTATCAATCGTTCTTTTACTTATTACTAGTATTAGTATTGCGCAAAAAAGTCAACGTATAGCGTATATTGACATGGAATATATCCTTCAAAATATCCCGGAATATTTAGAAGCTAAAAATTCGTTAGACGCTAAAGTTGAAAAATGGAAAACTAAATTAGATAAAGAAGCTCGAGCTATAGAAGTTTTTAAAACTGATTTAACTAATGAAAAAGCCATTTTAACAAAAGATTTAGTTGACGAACGTGAAGAAGATATATCTATAAAACAAGAATCTTTACGCAGGTTAGAATCCTTATACTTTGGACCGAGGGGTGACATGTATAATTTAAGACGACAATTAATAAAACCTATTCAAGATCAGGTTTACAATGCTGTTAAAAACATTGCCTCGAGAAAAAAATACGATTTTGTATTTGATAAATCTGGAGAGTTAGTAATGTTGTATTCAAACAAAAAACACGACATTAGCGAACTTGTTGTGAAAATGATAAATATTGATCAGAACAGGCAAGAGAAAAAAGATAAAATTGCTGCTAAAAAGCAGTTACTTAAGAATGAAGGCTTAAGTGATGCTCAAAAAGAAAAATTAGCAAAAAAAGAAACATTAAAAAAGAACAAACAAACCGATAGGTTAGCTCGTATTAAGAAGATTGAAGAAAAAAGACAAGCTAAACTAAAAGACAGAGCTGAAAAGAGAAAGCTATTACAGCAAAAGAGAGATGCTTTAAAAAAGGCTCAAGAAGAAGCTAAAAAAGGAGCAGCGACAAAGGCGAACAAATAAATCAAGAATAGAGAACATAAATTAAATTAAAACAAAGATGAAACATTTTAAAACGTTAGTATTAGTTGCAATTTTCACAATTGGATTAGGGGGTGTGGCAAATGCACAGAAAACTGCACATATAAACACAGATAAATTATTATCAGAAATGCCTGAAACTAAATCTATGAAGGCTGAGTTGGAAAAATTAAATAAAACTTACCGTGATGATATTGAAGCGATGTACAAAACATTAGAGTCAAAAATTAAAAAGTACGAAGCTGAAGGTAAAAGTCAAACACAAGAAGTAAATCAAAAAAGAGCTATTGAAGTTCAACAAGACAGACAAAGAATTACTCAAGCGGAACAGGCTGCAGGTAAAGAAATGCAAAAAAAGTATCAAGAAAAAACACTTCCAATTTTAAAGAAAGCTGAACAAGCTATTAAAGATGTTGCTGCTGAAAAAGGATTTGCATATGTAATGGATGCTGCACCTGGTAAAGGATTAATCGTTTACGACAAAGGGAATGACATTTATGATGCTGTAAAAACAAAATTAGGTTTCTAATAAATCCTGAAAATATTTTATAAAAATCCTGCTGAATTCAGCAGGATTTTTATTTTTGCTATATATATGATTACAAAACCTCAACAACCGATTGGTATTTTTGATTCAGGCATTGGCGGGACATCTATCTGGAAAGAAATTCATGCACTATTACCAAATGAAAGTACTATTTACTTATCCGACAGTAAAAATGCCCCATATGGCCAAAAGTCGAAAAAAGAAATTCTTGATTTATCTATCAAAAACACAGAATTCTTAATAAAAAAAGGATGTAAGCTAATCGTTGTTGCTTGTAATACAGCAACAACAAATGCAATTCAATATTTAAGAAGAAATTACGATATTCCCTTTATTGGAATTGAACCTGCAATTAAACCCGCCTCTATTCAAACTAAAACAGGCATTATAGGTATATTAGCGACAAGAGGTACACTTAACAGTAGTTTATTCGAAAAAACATCTGCTTCTATTAATAATAATATTACGATTGTAGAACAAGTAGGTAATGGCTTGGTTGAACTTATTGAAAGCGGAAAAATGCATTCAGTAGAAATGACAAACTTATTAGAAAAGCATATAAAACCTATATTAACATCTAAATGCGATTGCATTGTATTAGGCTGTACACATTATCCCTATTTAATACCACAAATAAGAAAAGTCGTTGGAAATAATGTTATAATTATTGATTCAGGTGAAGCTGTCGCAAAACAAACAAAAAACGTTTTAAATCAAAGAAACGTTCTATCCACTTCAAAAAATAAGGCATTTAATTCTTTTTACATTAATGATAAAAAAGATGTTTTAAATGTTCTTTTAAATGATTACAAAAAAGCAGCTATTGAATATCTTGATTTTTAAAAACTTCCATTAATATTTGGACAAGCTGATGCTCTACGCTTTCTACACAAAATATCTATTCCAAAAGAAACTTGATGAAAACCTCCGTTAGAAAAAACAACATCTCCACTTTGTTGTGTATATGTATATGCAAACATTAGGTTTTTATGATTCACCCCTACGATTGGTGTTATATAATGAGCATCACCAAAAACACTACTATCTAAACTTCTTCTATAAGATAAAGCAGCCCATAACTGAGTTGCATCATATTGTTTATATATTTTAAAATTTAAATCAGCTATTTTTTCCCCAGTTTGGTTTTTATATTGTAGCATAACAGAAGGCTCAAATTGCAATTCATCTTTATCTCCAAAAAAATAACCTGCCCCTAAAATGAAGTTTCTTAGATTAAGAGATTCAAAATCTGTATTTAAATCATTTTTTGCTGACAGCATAATATTTTTTACTGTAAAATATGAAGAAAACCCTTTATAATGGTATGCCATACCAAAATCAGCATTAAAATAAAAATCACTATTAATAATTTGACTAACAGTAGGATCATTACCAAATCTTCGTTGATCAACTTCATTTTGCACCACAGACATTGAAAGTCCAAATGATAATTGCTTAAATAAGCTCTCACTTCCCATATCTATATGATATGCATAAGTACCCTGTATTCCTTTTTGAGAATGGTATCCATTCTTATCATTGAAAAGAATGAATCCGTAACCTGCATTTGAATTATCGTCAAACTTTGCGTGAAAACTTGCTGTTTGTAAAGACGGTGCATCATTAACTCCAACCCATTGCTGACGAGCTGTTAAACGTAACTTCGCACAATCTCCTACACCAGCAGCAGCTGGGTGTAACAAATAAACATTATCAGATAAATAATCTGCGTAAATTGGTAATGTTTCTTGTGCAGAAACCTTTGAAATAAGAAATATAAAAAATAAAACAACAATTCTTTTCATATAATTACGGTGATAAATAGCCGCCAAATATAGCCAAGAGAAATAAGAAATCTTGCCAATTTCAATAAAAGTACTTTTATAATTCATTTTTTAACATCTTAATGATTTAATCTATAAGCTGAAGGTGTACTTCGCTTCAGATCTTTAAATTTTCTATTAAAATTAGAAATATTCTTAAAACCAGATTTCTCTGACACTTCAATAATAGAATACTCTTTATTCTGTAATAATTTACAAGCCTTTTCTATTCTAAGTTCATTTAAAAACGTAAAAAAGGTCTTATTAGTTCTTTGTTTAAAATACCGGCAAAATGCATTAGAAGTCATGTTTGCCACTTCAGCTATATCATCTAACTCAATTTTACTATTAAAATTACTCAATGTATAATCCATAATGTTCCTCATCCTGTTTCCTTCATTATCTGTATACTTCTTTTCATAGATAAATGATGAAAGAGATTCAGTTTCAGATTTTAAAATAACATTGATTATCTTTATAAAAACAATAAACTTAACTAAATCCCTACTTTTTTGTAATTTTAAAAAAAATTTTATTAGTTTTTTTTTGTTGTTTTTTACTCTAAAACTATTTTTAGCTATAAGAAAAAAGGCTGTTATTTCTTTAAAATCATCTAACTCAAAAAAAGTTTCTCCAAATGATTCTTTTGTAAAAAAAAGCGAAATCATAAATGACTTATTAATCACAGAAGTATCACTTTTTAGAACATGAGGCTCCCCTCCTCCAATAACAAGAATGTCGTTAGATTTATATTCACTAACAGTATCACCAATAATTAAAGTCCCTTCCCCATTAACGACATAACAAATTTGAATTTCCTCATGCTGATGGAGTTTGTCATAAAAAAACGCCCCTTCATCCTCTTGATAAATTAAACCCAAATTTTTAGTTTTTGGAATCTTAAACGGTAAAACTTTCATCAATAATTTTTTTTACAAATCTATAATATATTAACCCTTATAATATCATATATAACAAATAAAGGTAATATAGTATCATAAATAGTTAAAAAACAAATAATAAACTCAAAAAATCAAGTATAACTTTGCCTCAAAAAAACACAATGAGTATAAATTGGAAAGGCGTTATGCCAGCTGTAACAACAAAATTCACAGATGATGACACGTTAGATCTAGTAAACTTTGAAGTAAATATCAAAGCACAATTACAAGCTGGTGTTAGTGGAATAATTCTTGGAGGTACACTTGGAGAAGCAAGTACATTAACCAATGATGAAAAAAGAACAATTATTAGAAAAGCAGTAGAAGTTGTAAACGGTCAGGTGCCTATTATAATGAACATTGCTGAACAAACTACTACAGCAGCTATAGATGCTGCTCATAAAGCCAAAGAAGATGGTGCTACTGGATTAATGATGTTACCTCCTATGCGCTATAAAGCTGATGACAGAGAAACTACAGTATACTTTAAAAAAGTAGCTAATAGCACTTCATTACCAATTATGATATATAATAACCCTATAGATTACGGCATTGAGGTAACCCTAGATATGTTTGAAGAACTCTTGAAAGACTGTCCAAATATTCAAGCAGTAAAGGAATCTACAAGAGATTTATCAAATATTACACGTATTAAAAACCGCTTTGGAAACCGTCTGGCTATTCTAAGTGGCGTAGACACCTTGGCCCTAGAAAGTATTTATATGGGAGCAGACGGCTGGGTTGCGGGTTTAGTCTGTGCTTTCCCTGCTGAAACAGTAGCTATTTTCAAATTAGCAAAGGCCGGCAAGAACAAAGAAGCCTTAGATATTTATCGCTGGTTTTTACCATTATTAGAATTAGATATAAACACTAAATTAGTGCAAAACATTAAGTTAGCAGAAGTTGCTACAGGAATAGGAACAGAAAATGTGCGTGAACCGCGTTTACCTTTAATAGGCCAAGAAAGAGAAAACGTATTAGCTATTATTGAGAAAGGCTTAAATACAAGACCGGCATTGCCAGATTACAAAAACTTATAAAATGATTACAGGAAAAAATTATATAGGAAATTTAGTTTCAGCTAAAGGGAACAAGACTTACAAAACATTCAATCCGGAATTGGACAAAGAAAACAACACTGTTTTTACGGAAGCAACTCAAGAAGAAATTAATGAAGCTGTTGCTTTAGCTTCAGAAGCTTTTAAAAGGTTTAGAGCAGTTTCTGGAAAGCGAAAAGCGGAATTTTTAAATTCGATAGCAGAAGAAATTTTAGCATTAGATGATGAGTTAATAAAAATATATTGTTCAGAAACTGGATTACCTGAAGGACGCGCAAAAGGGGAAAGAGGAAGAACAGTTGGTCAACTAAGAAGTTTTGCCAATTTAGTAGCAGAAGGCTCTTGGGTAGATGCAACAATTGATACCGCAATTCCTACTAGAGAACCAATGCCAAAGTCAGATATTCGAAAAATGAATATACCATTAGGGCCAGTTGTCGTTTTTGGAGCAAGTAATTTCCCCTTAGCATATTCTACAGCAGGTGGAGATACTGCTGCTGCATTAGCTGCAGGCTGCCCTGTTATTGTAAAATCTCATCCAATGCATGCAGGAACCGGAGAGTTAGTCGCTTCTGCTATTATAAGGGCAGCAGAAAAAACAGGAATGCCAAATGGTGTTTTTTCTAACTTAAATTCTAGCGGAATAGAAGTTGGACAACAATTAGTTGCGCATTCAAAGGTAAAAGCAGTTGGGTTTACAGGAAGTATTCGTGGTGGTAGAGCTTTATTAGATTTAGCTGCTAAACGAGAAGAACCAATTCCTGTTTTTGCAGAAATGGGAAGTGTCAACCCGGTTATTATGCTTCCAAAAGCATTACACAACAGAGGTGAAAACATAGCAGATACATACGCTAAATCTATCATATTAGGAGCAGGCCAATTTTGTACCAACCCAGGATTAATTTTAGGGATAAAAAACAAAGACTTAACTAATTTCACAAATGCTTTAGCTAGTAAAATTGTAAAATTAGATCCTTTATGTATGCTACACCCTAATATTGTTAGGGCATATGAGAATAATAAGGCAAAAACAATTGCCCAAAACGGAGTAATTGTGGTTGCCAATTATGGGAATGAAGTACCATCAAATTATGCAACTCAGGTAATCACAACTGTAGAAGGAAAAACTTTTTTAGAGAATCCAACGCTACATCAAGAAATTTTCGGCCCGTTTTCTATGGTTGTACAATGTGAAAATACAGCTGAATTAGCCCAAGTTATATCACAATTAGAGGGACAATTAACAGGTACTGTAATATCTGATGAAAATGAAATCTCAGAATACCTAATAGTAATTTCAGCATTACAAAATAGAGTAGGAAGAATTATTTTTAACGGAGTACCAACAGGTGTTGAAGTTTGTCCTTCAATGGTACATGGAGGTCCTTACCCAGCTTCAACAGATAGCAGGTTTACAGCAGTTGGAATTCATTCCATCAAACGTTGGGTACGACCATTTAGTTATCAAGATTGGCCTGATGAATTATTACCTGATGAACTAAAAAATGAAAACCCCTTACAGATTTCACGCTCTGTTAACGATAGTTTTACAAAAAACCAATTAAATTAATAAAAATTAACAATTTCTTTAGAAAATAAAATAAGCTAAACACTATTTTTGATTAAGCTAAAGAAATTGAAAACAATGCCAGCTTCGTTTTTTTTGATTAAAAGATTTTGAAGGGTTTTTTCTAAGAAAGAATGCAAGCTGGCTATTCAATTTAGCATGAGAAAAACTTTTTTTTGCGTTGATGCACATACTTGTGGCAATCCTGTAAGGGTTATTGCGGGGGGCGGCCCAAACTTAATTGGAGCCAATATGAGTGAAAAACGCCAACATTTTTTAAACGAATACGACTGGATTCGTAAAGGATTAATGTTCGAACCTCGCGGGCACGATATGATGAGTGGAAGTATTTTGTTTCCACCACACGATCCAAAAAACGATTTTGCAATTTTATTTATAGAAACTTCAGGTTGTTTACCAATGTGTGGGCATGGTACTATTGGTACCCTTACTATTGCAATTGAAGAAGGCCTAATTACTCCAAAAATTCCTGGAAAAATTAAAATGGAAGCTCCTGCAGGTTTGGTACATATCGAATATAGTCAAACAGGGAAAAAAGTTGACTGGGTAAAATTAGTAAACGTAAAAAGTTATTTAGCAGCAAATAATTTAACAATTGATTGTCCTGAATTGGGAGAAATCACCTTTGATGTTGCTTATGGAGGAAACTATTATGCGATTGTAGATCCGCAGAAAAACTTTTCTGGCGTACACGATTTTACTGCAAGTAAAATTATCCAATATTCTCAAGTTGTTCGGAATCGTATCAATGAAAAATATCCAAATATGTTCATTCATCCAGATGATCAAACTATTAGAGACGTAACGCATATGTTATGGACAGGAAACCCTATTGACCCAACTTCTTCAGGTAGAAATGCTGTTTTTTATGGTGATAAAGCAATTGACAGAAGTCCCTGTGGTACTGGTACCTCAGCTCGTTTAGCACAATTATATGCCAAAGGGAAATTGAAAAAAGGAGAGCAATTTATTCATGAAAGTTACATCGGAAGCAAATTTATTGGCTGTATTGAAGAAGAAACCACTTTAAACGGAAAACCAGCAATCATTCCAAGTATTCAAGGTTGGGCAAAAATATATGGATATAATAACATTATTATTGACGATGAAGATGACCCGTATGCTTTTGGATTTCAAGTAATCTAAAAAGCTAACTATTTTTAACATGAAAGCAATAGAAACAAACAAGAAAGAAATTTTAAAAAATCATTGTTATACAGAACTTGTTTATCAAAGAATAAACAAAAAACTAGGCGTACTTTATTCAAAAAAAGAAAGTGAGATACTTATTAAAAAAGTATTAGAAGAAACGAATTTAGAATGTTACGAAAAAAAAGGTAAGAATTATTACATTACAAATAAGCTTAATAATATAAGGATTACAGTTAACTCAAATACTTTTAGAATAATAACTGTAGATAAAATTACGAAAGCAATCAGTTCAAAATAACACAATAAATGTCAAAAGAAGTACTAATTATTGGTGGTGGAATTATCGGCTTGTGTTCGGCCTATTATTTACAAAAATCTGGACATAAAGTAACCGTTATTGATAAGTCAGATTTTTCTTCTGGGGCTTCTTATGTAAATGCTGGATATATTACGCCTAGTCATATTATCTCTTTAGCTGCACCTGGGATGATTAATAAAGGAATTAAATGGATGTTTGACTCTAGTAGTCCGTTTTATGTAAAACCACGCTTAGATTATGATTTTTTAAAATGGACTTACTTATTTAAGAAAGCATCTACTCACAAAAAGGTACAAGAATCAATTCCTATAATTAAAGACATCAATCTATTTAGCAGAGAATTATATAAAGACATTAAATCTTCGAATGACTTTGATTTTTTTTTTCGACATAAAGGCTTGTTAATGTGTTATCAAACGGATAAAGCTGGCGAGGAAGAATGGAATATTGGCAAACGTGCAATAAAAGAAGGATTAAAAGTTGAAAACTTAACAAAAGAACAAGTTCAAAAATTAGAACCCAATGCCGGTTTAAAGATTAAAGGCGCCGTGTATTACCATTCTGATGCACACATGACCCCCAATGAATTCATGCCCCAATTAAAAGCTTATTTAGAAAAAAATGGTATCACTATTTTATCTAATGAAGAGGTACTAGATATAAACGTAATTGGAGAGAAAGTTACCTCTATAAAAACAAATAAACAAGAATTAATAGCCGATGAAATTATCATTGCTACTGGGTCTTGGTCTCAAAAACTAGTAAAAAAACTAAAGATAACTATTCCGATTCAAGCAGGAAAAGGCTATCGAATTAACGTAGCTAAAGAAACAGGCATTACTATTCCTGCAATTCTTATGGAAGCAAAAGTAGCTGTAACACCAATGAATGGTTTTACTAGTTTTGCTGGAACTATGGAAGTCGATGAAATTAATCATAACATCAATCCTACTAGAGTAAATTCGATTGCTAAAGCTGGTGAGAAATTTTACAACGGGCTAAAAATTGATCAAATAGATAAAGACAATGCACAGTGTGGTTTAAGACCATGTTCACCAGATGGGTTGCCTTATATTGGTCGTTTGGCTACAATTAAAAATATTACTGTGGCAACAGGACATGCAATGATGGGCTGGAGCTTAGGTCCTGCAACCGGTAAATTAGTTTCAGAAATTATTTCCGAAGAGAAAACAAGTTTAAACCTCTCCCCTTTTAATCCTAATAGGTACAATTAAAAAACACTTTAGATGTTCTAAAGTGTTTTTTAAAAATTATTTTTTAAAATTAGCAATTCCTTTTTCTAACCAATCATAATACTCATCTACATTCGGAGTGTAGGCTGCTGGATCAATTAAATTAGATTCATCATGTGCCATTAACACATAAAATGGTTGTGAATTTGCTTTGTATTTTATAGTTTGTAATTCACTCCATTTTTGTCCAATATATTTTAACTTCTTCCCTGGGTTTAATTTAGAATCTACAACCTCATCTTCTTTTAAAGCTCTTTTATCATCAACATATAATGATATTAAAACAACCTTATTTTTTAAAACATCTAACACTTTAGGTTTTACCCAAACGTTTTGTTCCATTTTACGGCAATTTACACAAGCATGCCCTGTAAAATCAATCATTACTGGTTTTCCTACTTTTTTAGCATACGCCAACCCTTTATCATAATCATGAAAAGAAATAATATCATGAGGAGGCATTAAATGGGCCCCTTCTGGTAAATCATTATGAGTGTCGGAATCTTTACCAGAAAATGTAACAGTACTTTGCTTAGTATATCCTACCCCATAAGGAGATTCGCTATAATTTTGTGGTGGTGGAAAAGCACTAATTAAGTTTAAAGGTGCTCCCCATAAACCTGGTAGCATATATATAGTAAATGACCCTACAACCAAACCTAAACATAGCCTCCCTACTGAAATATGCTTTTGTGGACTATCATGAGGTAGTTGAATTTTACCCAATAAATACAGCGTTAAAGCTCCGAATATTGCTATCCAAATAGCAATAAAAACCTCTCTTTCTAATAAATGTAATTGTAA
>CBDTZS010000084.1:0-14417 GCA_965364955.1 uncultured Tenacibaculum sp.
AAATAATTTATTAGCGGACAATAAAGAGAATTTAGATTCAACGCTTAAGAATGCAAAAAAAATAACTGATAATTTCTCTAAGGTATCAGAGGATTTAGCCGAATCTAATTTAGGAGGAACGGTTAAAAAGTTAGAAACTACATTGACGAATGTAAATGATTTACTTGCTAGTATGAAAGCGGGTAAAGGAACTTTAGGTAAGTTAATGACTGATGATAAGATGTACACGAACTTAACCAACGCATCTAAAGAAATGGAAGATTTATTGAGAGAGTTTAAGTTAAACCCTAAGCGATTTGTTCATTTTTCATTATTTGGAAAGAAAGCAAAACCATTTAACGAAGAAAAAAACAAAGAAATCAAAAGCAGCAAATAATGAGTTGGATACAATTAATACCTTTTAATAAAGCAGAAGGGAAGCTGAAACGTTTATATAATAAAGTTACAGGACCTAATAATAATGTAGATAATATTATGATGGTTCATGGATTGCGTCCTCATACAATGACTGGGCACATGGCATTATATAAAAATGTATTACACAATAGTAATAATACATTACCAAAATGGTATCTTGAAACCTTGGGGGTGTATGTAAGTATGTTGAATAATTGTGATTATTGTGTAGAACATCATTTTTCTGGGTTGAAAAAATTATTGAATGATGATGATAAATCAACTGATTTAAGAAAGGCTTTAGAAGAGAATAATTGTCAATCAGTTTTAAGTGACGCTTATAACGAAGGGTTAAAATATGCTGATAAATTGACTAGAAATCCATCAACCTTATCAAAGATGGATGTAGAAAAATTACAAGATAAAGGATTTGATGACGGAGAAATATTAGAAATAAACCAAGTAGTTAGTTATTTTAATTACGCCAATAGAACAGTTCTTGGATTAGGAGTTTCTACAGAAGGAGATATTTTAGGATTATCGCCAAATAATTCAGCTGAAGAAGACAATTGGAGTCATCAATAAAGTTTAAAACTAAAAAAAAATAAAAATAAATGCACGTATCTAACATCTTTTTTGCGCTTATATTAATTGCTGGAATTGGTTTTTTTGCAATGAATATTCGCAAACTTATTAGAAATATTAAATTAGGAAAAGATATTGATAGAACTGATAGAAGACCTGAGCGTTGGAAAAATATGGCTAAAATAGCCTTAGGTCAATACAAAATGGTGCGCCGTCCGGTTTCAGGAATTTTACATGTAGTAGTATATGTAGGATTTATTTTGATTAATATCGAAATGTTAGAAATCGTTATTGATGGTCTATTAGGTACACACCGAGTTTTTCAACCAATTTTAGGAGATGCTATTTACGGATTCTTAATCGGTAATTTTGAGGTTTTAGCAGCCTTAGTTTTTATTGCAGTTGTTATTTTCTGGTTACGTAGAAATATTGAAAAAGTAAAACGTTTCTGGAGTAAAGAAATGACAGGTTGGCCAAAAAACGATGGTAATATTATTTTATATTTTGAAATGGTATTAATGTCACTATTCTTAATTATGAACGCTACAGATGTTCATTTTCAAGAAGCAGGAGTGGGGAATGTTGTTTCTCAATTTATAGCTCCTTGGTTTGATGGATTTTCAAATGAAACATTGCATACAATAGAAAAATCAGCATGGTGGATACATATTGTTGGTATTTTAATCTTCTTAAACTATTTATATTATTCGAAGCATTTACATATTTTATTAGCGTTTCCAAATACATTTTTCGCGAATTTAAAACCAAAAGGACAGTTTAATAACTTAGAAGCGGTTACGAATGAGGTGAAAATGATGATGGATCCAGATGTTGATCCATACGCAATGCCTGAAGAAGGTACAGAAGACGAAGAACCAGCAAAGTTTGGAGCGTCTGATGTTACTGATTTAAACTGGGTACAGTTAATGAATGCCTATACATGTACTGAGTGCGGACGATGTACATCTTCATGTCCGGCTAGTTTAACGGGGAAAGAGTTATCTCCACGTAAAATCATGATGGATACTCGTGATCGTTTAGAGGAAGTAGGAAAGAATATTGATGCAAATGGAGGTGAGTTTAAAGATGACGGAAAGCAGTTATTAAACGATTATATTTCTCCAGAAGAATTATGGGCGTGTACAAGTTGTAATGCTTGTGTGCAAGAATGTCCTATTGGTATCGATCCATTATCTATTATATTAGAAATGCGTCGTTATTTGGTAATGGAAGAATCAGCAGCTCCACAAGAGTTAAATGCTATGATGACCAATATTGAAAATAACGGAGCGCCTTGGCAGTATAGTCAACAAGATAGATTAAACTGGAAAGACGAAGAATAATTAATATATCAATTTGGCAATATTACGATTGTCAGTTCGTGCAATTTTTGACGATAAGATAAAATTGCATCGCGAACAAACAAACAAAAAGTTGAACGCTTAAACAATATAAAATTATGAACGTACCAACAATGGCAGATATGATGGCTCAAGGAAAACAACCAGAAGTGTTGTTTTGGGTGGGAGCAGCTGGAAGTTATGATGATAGAGCTAAAAAAATAACCAAAGCGTTTGTGAAAATATTGGACATGGCAAAAGTTAATTTTGCTGTATTAGGTACTGAAGAAAGTTCAACAGGTGATGCCGCTAAGCGAGCAGGAAACGAATTTTTGTTTCAAATGCAAGCAATGACAAATATTGAGGTTTTAAATGCTTACGAAGTAAAAACAATAGTTACTTGCGATCCACATTCATTTAATACCTTGAAAAACGAATATCCAGAATTAGGAGGTAAATATGAAGTATATCATCACACACAATTTATTAGTAAATTAATAAGTGACGGTCGTTTATCAATTGATGACACTAATTTAAAAGGAAAACGTTTAACGTATCATGATCCATGTTATTTAGGTCGAGCGAACGATGTCTATGAAACTCCAAGAGATTTAATTCGTCGTTTAGGGGTTAAAGTAACAGAAATGAAACGTAGTAAATCTACCGCTTTATGTTGCGGAGCAGGTGGCGCGCAAATGTTTAAAGATGCAGAAAAAGGAGATAAAGAGATTAATGTTTTACGAACAGAAGATGCTTTAGAAACCAATCCTCAAATTATAGCAACTGGTTGTCCGTATTGTAATACAATGATGACAGACGGTGTAAAGTTTAAAATGAAAGAAGATCAAGTTGTTGTAAAAGATATTGCTGAGTTAATAGCTGAAGCAAATAATTTATAGAAATAACTATTTATGAAATAATTCTCGACTCCGCTCGAACGGACAAATTTTGTCTATCCGAGCGGAGTCGAGCCATTTTAAAAAAGAATAAATGATTAAAAATTTTATAAAAGCAGCTCGATTACGCACTTTACCTTTGTCGGTTTCAGGAATTATTGTTGGGGCTTTTTTAGGAACATTAGATCAATGGCATAATGTACAGTCATTATCATTTATGGAAATACCAAAAATATATCCATGGCAAACATCAATTTTTTGGCTAGCAATCTTAACTACTATAGGTTTTCAAGTGTTATCAAACTTTGCAAACGACTATGGTGATGGTGTAAAAGGTACTGATGATAATAGAGAAGGAGAAGCACGTATGGTCTCTTCAGGAGCAATCACTCCAAAACAAATGAAAACTGCAATGGTAATTACAGGAGCAATAACTTTGGTTGTAGCACTGTTGCTTATTTATGTTTCTTTCGGACAAGACAACTTTTTATATTCTGTAATTTTCTTAGGGTTAGGAATCGCATCTATTGTTGCAGCGATTAAATACACAGTTGGTACATCAGCGTATGGTTACAGCGGATTAGGAGATGTTTTTGTATTCATTTTCTTCGGGTTATTAGCCGTAGTAGGAACTTACTTTTTATATACAAAACAGTTAAATTTCGTTATCTTTTTACCCGCAATTACAATTGGTTTACTAAGTACGGCAGTTTTGAATTTAAATAATATGCGAGACAGAGTAAACGACGCAAAGGTTGGTAAAAACACATTAGTTGTTAAAATAGGAGCGAAGCTTGCTAAGAATTATCATTACAGTTTAATTATTTTGTCGTTTTTAGTAGCACTATTATATGTGGTACTTAACTATCAATCACCTTTTCAATTTTTATTTGTAATAGCCTATATACCTATAATTAGGCACTTAGTTTTTGTGTACAATAATAAGGAAGAAGCATTGTTAGATGGCGAATTAAAGAAAGTAGCCTTAAGTACTTTTTTGTTTGCGATACTTTTTGGTTTAGGAAACGTTTTGTAAATTCCCAATAAAATTAATCTTATGAGAGTTTTATTAAAAATAATAGCTGTGTTTTTCCTTTTTGTAAGTTGTGATAGTGAAAAGGAACACTCTTACGGTAATCTTGAATCTGTAGGAGATTTTAAAATGGAAGTTTCAGTTGAGAAAAATGGCTTCAAAAAAACTGTTGAGCGAAAATTAATTAAAGAAGGGGATGTTTCTTTTGAGACGGATGATTTATTAAAAACAAGGAATCATGTAAATCAAGTCATAGAAAAATATCAAGGATATATTTCTGTAGATAAAGAATATAAATCATTAGAGAGAATTACTTCAAACCTAACAGTAAGAATACCTTTTAAAAAGTTTGATAAATTTCTAACAGATCTATCTTCTGAAATAGATAAGTTTGATAGTAAAAATATAACAATAAATGATGTAACGGAGCAGTTTTTAGATGTTCAAGCTCGTTTAAAAGTGAAAAAAAAGTTAGAAGAGCGTTACAGCGAATTACTAGCAAAAACGAACTCAGTAAAAGAAATTTTAGATGTAGAAAGAGAACTAAGTAAGGTAAGATCTGATATTGAATCGACCGAAGGACGTTTAAAATATTTAGAGAATAAAACATCTTTTTCAACATTAAACCTTCATTTCTATAAAATAGAAATAAATAAATCATCTTCAAAAAGTTTTTGGAAACGATTCGTTAACTCATTTACAAATGGAATAGATAATATTAAGTGGTTCTTTTTAGGTCTAGTTAGTATTTGGCCATTTATAGTTTTGGGAATTATCACATTCATTTTCATTAAAAAACGATTTAAAAGTAAAAAATAACTATGAAAGCAATAAAAATAATCTTAGGAATTGTAACGGCTTTAGTAGTAGCATTTCTCTTAACAGGATTAATCATTACAGAGGTAAAGTATACAGTTGAGGTAGAGGTTGATAAACCTATAAAAGAGGTTTTTGAATATTTTGAAAACGTTGATTTAATGAAAAAATGGTTACCAGAAATTAAATCAATCGAACCAATTGATGAAAAATCGGGTGTGGTAGGAAGTACGTACACAATGACTGTTGTAAATCAAGGTCAAGAAATGAAAATGGTTGAAAAAATAACAGCGTATATACCTAATAAAAAAATGATTTTTCAGTTCGATTCTGATCGAATGATTAAAACTGATGATTATAATTTTATAGCCAATGGTAATAAAACCAAAGTAGTACAAAATTGCAGTGTAAATAGTAAATCATACATGGCTGCTTGTTTATTTCCTTATTTTAAAGGTAAATTTAAAGAGTTAAGTTTGGGGTATATGATTCGATTTAAAAAAGAAGTAGAAAAATAATTTTTGGGCGTTCGAGCGGGCTTTACATTACAATATTTTGCTCGTGCCTCACAAAAGGATTTTCATTGCAATCCCTAACGCAAACCAATAATAGTCTAAAGTGATAATAGCAACTTACCATAAATATAATTTAAACTTTAAGCAAGCAAGCGGAACATCTCGCGGAATTTTACGAACCAAAGAAACATGGTTTATCATGCTGTCTAAAGGCAATAAACAAGGTTTTGGAGAATGTGGGTTGTTTAGAGGTTTAAGTATTGATGATGTACCAAACTACGAAGAAAAACTGAAGTGGATTTGTCAAAATATTAATAAAGGTTTAGAAGTTTTATTATCTGAAGCTATTCGCTTCCCGTCTATTCAATTCGGATTAGAACAAGCGTTTTTATCTTTGGAATCTGAAAATCCGTTTGAATTATTTTCGTCTGATTTTACAAAAGGAAATCAAAATATTCCGATTAACGGACTAATTTGGATGGGAGATAAATCTTTTATGCAACAGCAAATAAAGGATAAGTTACAACAAGGTTTTACAACGATTAAAATGAAGATAGGAGCAATTGATTTTAATACAGAAATCAAGTTGTTAAAATCAATTAGAAAAGAATTCTCATCAAAAGAAATAGTATTAAGAGTTGATGCAAATGGAGGCTTTACACCGAAAGATGCATTAGAAAAACTACAACGATTATCTGAATTAGAAATACATTCTATAGAACAACCAATACAACAAGGTCAGTGGCAAGAAATGGCAAGTTTGTGTGAAAAAACTCCACTACCAATAGCTTTAGATGAAGAACTAATTGGTGTTTTTACTTCCGAAGAAAAAGAAGAGTGTATTGAAACAATAAAACCACAGTACATTATTTTAAAACCCAGTTTAGTTGGTGGTTTTAAAGGGAGTAAAGAATGGATTTCGATTGCAAAAAAACACAATGCAGATAATTGGATTACTTCTGCATTAGAAAGTAATGTTGGGTTAAACGCCATAGCGCAATGGACCTATACATTAAATAATCCATTACCTCAAGGCTTAGGAACAGGAAGTTTGTTTACTAATAATTTTGAGAGTCCGTTAGTAGTTTCTGAAGGTAGTTTAGGGTATAATAGTAAAAAAGAGTGGAAATTTAATTTAGATTAACGTCATTCTGAACTTGTTTCAGAATATCATCATACTTTTAAAATATGAATTTTATACAGCAAGCATATAAAGGAGATTTAGGTTTTTGGAAGTATCTTATAATCCCAATATTATTTTTTGGATTAATGATTTTAAACTTTCTAGCGATCAAAATGTTTGATATAGATGTTGAGAGTGTTATGAAAAGAGAGATTGAAACTAAAGGTGAAAATTTAGTTTTAATTGAAAGTTTAACACCTTTTATTGTTTTTTTAGGAGCTCTTTTTCTATGGGTAAAATTCATTCACAAACAATCAATAACATCATTAACAACTTCTAGAAGTAAAATAGATTGGAGACGTTTTTCGTTCGCTTTTACCACTTGGGGAAGTATAACGATACTAATAGTTTTCATAGGGTACTTAATGCAACCAGAAAGTTTAACGCTTAATTTTAGATTTAATGATTTTTTAGGTTTGTTACTAATTGGTGTTATTATCATACCTATTCAAACTAGTTTTGAAGAGTATTTTTTTCGTGGTTACTTATTACAGGGTATAGGAGCTAAATTTAAAAGTAGGTTTTTACCTTTAATAATAACTTCTTTAATTTTTGGTCTTTTACATATGGCAAACCCAGAGGTTGAAAAAATAGGAGGAATAATTATGTTATATTATATAGGTACAGGTTTGTTTTTAGGAATAATTACCTTAATGGATGAAGGACTAGAATTGGCTTTAGGTTTTCATGCGGCAAATAATTTAATTACGGCATTATTGGTGACTGCAGATTGGACTGCTTTTCAAACAAATTCAATATTTAAAGATTTATCTGAACCAGAAGCTTTAACTGATGTTGTTTTACCTATAATAATTATTCTTCCATTAATGTTACTGTTATTTTCAAAAAAATACGGATGGACAAACTGGAAAGAAAAACTATTTGGACGTATTGAAAGACCAATTTAAGCGTGATTACCCGGACGAAGAACGAAGGGGGGTTTAATTAGAGGTCGCTTCATTTTATTTAAAGAGATACATGAAAAAGCAGTTTCATAAAAGTTTTAAGTTAAACGGAAAATCATTTTCATCCGAAGATGAATTAGTTATTTTTTCTAAAACCATCTCAGAATCAGTTGTTGCTTTTTTAAAAGATTGGTTTAATGCAAATGATTTTGTAATTGTACAAACATCTGGTTCTACTGGAAATCCAAAACCGATACAGTTAAAAAAAGAGTTCATGAAAAACTCCGCTTTAGCTACAGAATCCTTTTTTAAATTAAAAGAAGAGACGACAGCATTGTTATGTTTATCTACCGATTATATTGCGGGTAAAATGATGCTTATTCGTGCATTAACTTTGGGTTGGCATCTTGATATTGTAAAACCAGATTCGAATCCTTTAAAAGGTATTGAAAAGAAATATGATTTTTCTGCAATGGTTCCATTACAATTACGGAATTCATTGAATGAATTATTTAAAGTTGATCAATTAATTGTTGGAGGAGGAGTAGTCTCGAATGATTTAATAACTGCGATTCAAAATATTTCTACAAAAGTATTCGCTACTTATGGAATGACGGAAACGATTACTCATATAGCGGTTAAAAAGCTGAATAACTTCACGTCATTACAAGGAGAAACGACAAAGCAATCTTTGTATACAGTATTACCTAATGTAAAAATTACTCAAGATACTAGAGATTGCTTGGTAATTGAAGCACCAAAAGTCTCTTCAGAAAAAATTAGTACGAATGATGTTGTTACAATCATTTCAAAATCTGAATTTGAGTGGTTAGGGCGTTATGACAACGTAATAAATTCTGGCGGAGTAAAACTACACCCGGAGAAAATAGAAGAAAAATTATCAAAAATAATAACACAACGCTTTTTTGTTATTGGAGTTCCTGATACTATTTTAGGAGAAAAATTGGTGTTAATTATTGAAGATGCCATTTCAAGTATTTCGTCTTCGCTAAATACAGGCGCAGTTAAGAAATATTTGTTATTGAAAATTAAAAAGTACACTTCCTTATCAAAATTTGAAATACCCAAAGAGGTTTATTTTGTTAACGAGTTCATTGAAACAGAAACAAAGAAAATTCAACGAAAAAAAACACTTTCAAAAATCTACACTAATTAATGACGCTCTTTTACTTCTTTAAAAGGTGGGTTTACTCATTTGTGGTTTTATAAATTATTATAAGATTTTATTTTTATATTAAAATCAATAATTATGAAAACTAAACTTGTTTATTTATTACTACTGTTGCTCTCATTAAATATTTTATCACAAGAAGCTCCTTTTATAAAAGTAGGGGAAAGTAGAATAGCTATTAAAAAAATAAAAGTAAAAATATCTATAGTTGGAGATATTGCAATTACAACTTATGACATGCAGTTTTACAACTCTGAAAATAGGGTTTTAGAAGGCGAACTTTCTTTTCCTTTAGGAGAGAATCAATCTGTAACCCGTTTTGCATTAGATATAGATGGTCGTTTAAGAGAGGCTGTTGTTGTTGAAAAAGAAAAAGCTAGAGTAGCTTTTGAGAATACGGTTAGAAATAGAATTGATCCTGCATTATTAGAACAAACGAAAGGAAATAATTATAAAGTAAGAATTTATCCAATACCAGCAAAAGGATATAAAAGAGTTGTTGTGACTTTTCAACAAAAGTTACTATTGAATAAAGAGTCTTATTATTACAAGTTGCCTTTTAATTTTAAAGATAAATTAGAAGAGTTTTCTCTTTCTATTGAAATTTTTAATCAAAAGAAGAAACCTATCTCTGAAAAAGGGATGGTAAAGAAATTTTTATATGATGCTGAAAAAGAAATATACTTTACCAAAATAGAGCAGAAAAAAGTTAAAGTTACACAGCCTATTTTAATTAAAATTCCATTAAATGTTAATAAGCAGAAAATCTTAGTAAACGAAAATTACTTTTATTTTAATAAACAGTTAAATATAGAGGAAGGAAAGGTTGCTTTAAAAAAGGATATTACAGTTTTTTGGGATGTATCATTATCACAAAAAAATAAAAAGAAAGACACAGAAATAACTTTTTTAGATGCCTATTTTAAAAAAGTAAAAAACTGTAAAGTAAGCTTGGTGTTCTTCAATACAAAAATTAAATCTAAAAAAAAATATTTTGTACAAAATGGTGATTGGGGCTCTTTAAAAAAGGAAATAGAAACTGTTATTTACGATGGAGCTTCATCGTTTGATTTCTTAACTAATTACAAAAACAACTCTAAACTAAACTTGCTGTTTACAGATGGTTTAAATACATTGAGTAATTCAAGTATTATATTAAATAATAAAACGCATATTATTAATAGTTCTAGATCTGCAAATCATATTGTTTTAAAAAATGCAGCAACCATTTCTGGAGGAAAATATATTAACTTTCAGCAAGTATCTATAAAAAATGCAATTGTTAAAATCTCAAAATCTCAACTTCAATTTTTAGGAACTAATTTTTCAGAAGAAGAATTAGAAGTTTATCCGAAAAAAGGTAGTGTGGTAGCAACTAATTTTTCAATTAGTGGAAAAGGAAATTGTGTACATAAGAAAATCAAATTTTATTTTGGGTTTGGAAAGGACACTATTAAAACAATTCCTTTTTTTGTTAATAAAGAGAAGACTAATTATCCATTTATTACAAAAATATGGGCTCAAAGTAAATTGAAAAATTTAGTAATTAATTCTAAAAAAAATAAAGAAGAAATTATTAGATTAAGTAAAAAGCATCAAATTATAAGTCCGTTTACTTCTATGTTAATTTTAGATAGAATTGAAGATTATGTAACACATAACATAGAACCTCCGAAAGAATTGAAAAAAAAGTATGATGAACTAATCGCTCAGAAGATAAATAATAAAAAAGAAAGAGTTAAAAGATTAAGAAACAATTTGTTTAATAATTATGAAGAGTTTTTTAGTTGGTATGATAAAGAGTATGTTACAGTTAAAAAGAATGAAATAGTAAATGAAATTTTAAAAGGTGATTCAATAATTATAAATAATAAAAACGAAGTTACCCAAATTGTACTTGATACAATTTTAGAAAGTAATAAGTTTTTTATTACAGGAGTAGCAACAGACGATACTGGTTTTTTACCTGGAGTTACAGTAAAGGTAAAGGGAGGGAGTAATGGTACAGAAACAGATTTTGATGGAAAGTATAAAATAAAAGTAAAAAAGACAGATGTATTAACCTTTTCATTTGTAGGAATGAAAACAAACGAAAGGGAGATAAGGAATAGAGGAGCTATTAATATAGTGCTAGAGGATGATAATCTTTTAGATGAAATTGTTGTAACAGCATTAGCTACTAAAAGAGAAACTAGAGTTACAGGGTATTCAGTATCGAGTATAAATTCAGAAAATATTTCTAAAGCTTTGCAAGGAAAAGTAGCAGGTGTTAAAATAAGAGGTGTTAGTTCTGTTTCATTGGGCTCAGAGCCTTTGTTTGTCGTAGATGGGGATATTGCAAGAAATAATCCAAATTTAGATTCAAAAGAAATACAATCTATTTATACCTTAACTTCGGAGCAAGGCCAAAGTGTTTATGGTAGTAGAGCTAAAAACGGAATTATAGTTATTATAACCAAAAAAGGATTCGATGATGATTTAGAGGGAATAGAAGATTTTGAAAACCTGGTAAAAGAAAAAGTAGAACTAAAAGGATGGAATCCTGATACACCTTATTTAAAAGCGTTAAATAAGATTAAGGATAATAAGTTAGCTTATTCAAAATATATCGAATTAAGAGAAGAGTATAGCAAGGCACCATCTTTTTATATAGATGTTGCAGATTTTTTCAAAACTAGAGGAGAAGAAGAAATCGCAATTCAAATTTTAACAAATGTAGCAGAAATAGATTTAGATAATTATCAATTATTAAAGGCACTAGCTTATAAATTTGAAGAATATAAATTATACAAGTATGCAGTATATATCTATAAAGAAATTTTAAAGTTAAGGCCTGAAGATATTCAGTCTTATAGAGATTTAGCTTTGGTATATGAATATGTTGGTGAATATCAGAAGTCTGTAGATTTACTATATAAAATTGTTAACGGAGAATTATTAGAGAAAGATGAAAATAGAAGATTTTCTGGTATTGAAGTAATTGCATTAAATGAATTAAATAGAATGATCTCTCTTTATAATAATTACTTAATAGTTTCTCATATAAATAAAAGTTATATAAACACTACGAAAACAGCTATTAGAGTTTTAATAGATTGGAATCACAACGATACGGATATAGATTTATGGGTTACAGACCCGAATGGAGAGAAGTGTTATTATAGTAATAAAAAATCTAAAATAGGTGGATTAATGTCTGATGATATGACCGAAGGTTTTGGACCAGAACAATTTGTTTTAAAGAAAGTTATTAAAGGGAATTATAAAATTAATGTTAAGTATTATGCAAGTGATCAGCAAAAAATATCTGGACCTACATTTTTAAAAATAACTACATTTAAAAATTATAGCTATAAAAATGAACAAAAAAGAACACAACTTGTTCGATTAACAAAGGTAGATGATGTTTTAGATATTGGAGAATTAAGCTTTTAAATATAAACCTCCGCTCAATTGAGCGGAGGTTTATATTTTACCTATTTATATCATAAAAAAGCCCTTTGTCAAATAAATTTTTAATTTCATTTTTACCCAAACTGTATGGCTCAGTTGTATAATTTTTGGATTTATCAATACCTGAAATACCGCTTTTTTTATCAGTTTCATAATTATTTGGAATCACAAAAATAGAATCTTGTGTAACCAATTTAATTTTTAAAGTGGAGTAATACCCTGTTTCTTTAACTTTATATTCAATAATATCACCAACAATAGGCTCTTGTATATAACGAGCAACATCTTTATCGTGTTGCGCATTATAATAATAGCCAATAGAAATAAGAATAGCTATAATTGCTAAACCAGACCAGTACCAAAGAGGTGTTTTTGAATTCCGTTTTACATCTGCAGAAGCAAAACGAAGCTTTTCATTCATGGTATCAAAATCATTAGTAATGTTGCAATTTGTACATTCAGAAAAAACCTTTTTTGACATTGGAAAAACAGGAATCCAATATAAATATCCATATTTCCCGTATACAGAAATGTTGTGATTCGTAACTTCATTACAACTATCACACTTTAGACCTCCTTTTCTTTCGCTATTTAGATGCGAACCTTTTGTTCCGAAAAAAATCATATCATTTTTTTTGTTAAATATATTGAAAATTATTAGAAACAAAAACTCTGAAAAACCGACATTAAAAGAATAAGTTACTTTACTTATTTGGAAGTAATGTTTACTCATTTGTTGTTTTTTATTTTAATAAGTAAGGGTAGGTTTATATTAAATTTAAAACGTACAACTATGCTAAAAAAAATAACCTTTATGCTTTTAATAATTACTGTGTCATTACAAGAGGCACAAGAAAAAGTAATTACAGAAATTGTTTCTGATGATTCGGGAGTTTAACCAGGTGTAACTATACTGGTTAAGGGAACAGTAAATGTTACAGAAACTGATTTAGATGGAAAGTATTCTATAAAAGCAAGTAAAGTTGATACTTTGGTTTTTTCATTTGTTAGAATGAAAGCAACAGTATAAGGAGGTGAAAGATAAAATGATTATCAATATTATAATGGAGTCTGATTATATTTTAGATGAAGTAATGGTTACTGCTCTGGGAATTAAAATAGAAAGCAAAGCTTTAGAGTATTCAACTTCATCTATAAAAAAAACACATCTTCAGTAAAACAATATAAACATCTATCGGGGCAGCTAACTGCAGGAGAAATTAATGATATTGATAAATGGGAAGATTGGCAGCAATTAATGAAAAACGAATAGTTTTTAGTAGTGAAAATTAATTAAAAATTTTCTTTAAATGATGGAGTAGAAGTGTTTATAAAAGATATTGATGAAGAGCCAATTATAAATGCTACTATATTATTAGACGCACCTCCACATTTAAACAAGGTAAATATTTTTATTATTAAAACGGAAATAAAAAAAACACAAGAAAAAGGGATAACAATAATTTCAATTGTTGGAAGCGGAGCAAAAAAACAGTTAAATATCTAATGCGTTATTTTAGCGTTTCTACAAACGGAACTTATGTTTTTTTAACTGACGATAGCGGAATTGGTAATAAGCACTTAAAACCAACTGCAACTGATTTTAAAGATGAAAAGCTAAATGATTTAATTGTTAGGTTAATAGAGAAGTATGCAGGTGTATAAAAAGATAATCAGCGGTCTTATTATTTCTCTCAATGAACGGCGTTTTACCTTATAAGTTTCGGGCTTGCAATAATAGATTATACGAAACTATATCAAATAACTAAAAAACAAAAGAGGGTTTAAAAGATATAAGGCTTCATTTATTAATAATTGTACTACGGGCTAAAAATAAACTATAAAGTAAATGTAAGTAGGAGAATTATTCATGGTGAATTTTAGAGAAAATATATTTGATTTTGAATTGCTTGAAGGTTTTAAAGTATAGTTATAAAATAAAAAAGAAAAGAAGACCCCTTCAAGTAATCTTCTTTTCTTATAAATTAACCATGCAATTGCAGTAGCTAAAGTGAAGATAGTTCAAGAAGAAAGTCAAAATAAAAAAAATCGATGAACAGAAAACAAATGATGATAGACAGCCCGAAACTAACTATAAAGAAC
>CBDTZS010000085.1:0-14339 GCA_965364955.1 uncultured Tenacibaculum sp.
TACTCCTGCCTTTGGCGTATGAGTATGAACAATAAATGGTTTTTCTTTTTTTAAATACAGGTATAATTTAATAACTGCTTTTAAATCTTTTATCGGCGTAATCTTTCTTGTTAATTCAACATGGAATACATCAACCCCCTGGTTATTACCAATTTTTTTTAATCTTACTTTGTCTGATGAAACAGCTGTTACGCAATAAAATTCTTTCATAAACCTAAGTTGGTTTTCTAAAAGTTTTTCTAGAGATATTGGGACGGTGGTTATGCGGATTAGTTTTTTTTTCATTAGTTTAAAAAAGATTTTTTATACCACTTCTGAAAACAGTAATATGACCATACTTTGAAAGTATTATCTTCAAGTCCTTTTATATGATTATTAACTAATTTTGATATATACTCATAGTTAAATAAGTTCTGTTCTTCTACAAAGTCTTTAGCTGAATATTTTATTAACTCTTCCTTTAAAGAAGCTCTAAGCCAATCGCCTACCGGTACTCCAAACCCTTTTTTTGATTTTTCTAAGAAATTACTTGGAAACACTTCTTTAAACGCTTCTTTTAAAACATACTTCTTTGATCTTTTATGTATTAAATAATTATCTGGTAAAGAATTTGTGAAGTTCCATATTTTTTTATTTAAAAATGGAGCTCTACACTCTAAAGATGTTAACATACTTGTTCGATCTACTTTAACTAGCATATCTCCTTCCAAACTAACATGTTTATCTATCATTCTTAAATCATAAAGTGACTCTGATTTATTTAGATTTAAATCTTTTTTATAGTATTCAAAAATATCACTTGATTGGTTCTTTAGTAATTTATTGATTTCATATTCTTTAAACCCTAAAGAAATAATATTCCAATAGAAGTTCTTATTATAATCTATGGAATCTATTGCTTTTTTTACTTTAAATCTAAAACCTCTATTATCATCTTTTGTTTTCAATAAGGGTGAAGCTGCTTTTTTAACTAACTGATGAGCTATTTCAGGAATAAAATAAGTGTAATTTTTGTTAATATTGTTAATATAATACTTATTATACCCTCCAAAAACTTCATCTCCTCCATCTCCTGTCAAAGCTACTTTTACATATTCTCTAGTTTTTTGAGAAACTAAAAAAGTTGGTAATGCTGAAGCGTCAGCAAAAGGTTCATCAAAATTTTCTAATATCTCATCTAAATTAGAAAATAAACTTTTTTCGTTTATTATAAATTCATGATGATTACTATTAATAAGTTTCGCCACTACTCTTGACTTATCTGTTTCATCAAAAGATTTTTTCTCAAAACCAATAGAAAAAGTATTAATTTTACTTTCTGTGTTTTTCGCCAAACAATGAGAAATAATCGAAGAATCAACTCCTCCAGAGAGAAAAGTCCCAATGGGTACATCTGAGATAGATCTACTATGAACACTTTCCTCTACTAATTCTTTTGTTTTTTGTTTTGCCTGATTAAAGGTTCCTTTAAACTTAGATTTTTCATTTTCTTTTTTTTCATCTATTTGATGTATTAATAGCTTTTTTTCTTCGATATTATATTCTAGATAGTTATTTGATTCTAATTTAGAAACCCCTTCATAAATTGTATATGGTGCCGGTATATATGTCAATGAAAAAAATAACTCTAGTCCTTTTTTAGATATTTCTGGATAAAAGTTCAGTTGAGATTTTACTGATTTCAATTCTGAACCCCAAATAAAATTTTCATCAATATTTGAGTAATAGAGGGGTTTTTCACCAAAATAATCTCTTGCTATAAATAATTTATTTACTCTTTTGTCATAAATTGAAAAAGCAAACATACCATCTAGCTGTGAAAATGAATCTACTCCAAATTCTAAATACATTTTTAGAAGAACCTCTGTATCACTATTTGTTTTAAAACCAATGTTTTTAGCTTTTAACTTTGATCTTAATAACTTGTAGTTGTATATCTCTCCATTGAAAACAACAATTACTTTTCCATCATCAGAATTCATTGGTTGTGTCCCATTAGATAAATCTATAATAGATAAACGTCTCATCCCTAAAGCTATTGAATACTCTTTGTTTTTTTCAACAAAAACACCGTCATCATCTGGCCCTCTATGAATAATTAAGTTATTCATAGAATTAATATTCTCTAATAATGATCTCTCTTTATAAATTAAACTTCCGTTTATACCACACATAATTTATTTTATTCCTTTAAAAATTCTATTATACAATAATCATGTAAAATTGAGTGATACCATTATTTAAAACCATTCTTAAAGATCTTCCTTTTCACCCAAACAAATTCGACTTATGGTAATACGACTAAAAGTATTCTTTCAGTATATTACTATTGGTAAAATACGATATCAATATTACTACAACACTTAATTTAAAAATGGTTTTTTTATCCTTTTTATTTTCTAAATATGATTTAATAGTAATCTTTATATTAATGTATTTTTTTATTAAACTAATGTAGAACACATCACTTTCTTTATTTTTACAAAATTTTTAGTTTTATTTTTATTTTACATTAAGAAACAACTGTTTTTATTAAAAAACAAAAGCCCTAACTATACTGATTTTTCTTGCTAATTTGGATTTATTTATTTTTTATTACATTAGTGTATACCTTTTCATACGAAGCAACCATCTTCTTAATGTCGAAATATTCTGCTCGTTTTAAGCACTTATTAGCAACCTCTTTATAAAATGCGTCATCGTTACATAACTGTAAGACTAATTTAGCAAGTTGCTCTGCATTTCCTACCTCAAATAATAATCCTGCCTTATTTAAAACTTCTGACAAACCAGAAACATTAGTTCCTATAACTGGTTTTCTCGCTGCCATTCCCTCTATAGCTGCCCTTCCAAAACCTTCCCAATGACTAGACATAACAACCACATCTGATTCATTTAAAATAATTCCTATGTTTTTTTTAACTCCCAAAAAACTTACCTTTTCTTCAACTCCTAATTCTATTGTTAGCTTTTTACAAATCCCCATTCTTTCACCATCACCAACAAAAACCACATGGAAATTATCTGGTAAGCATGCAACTGCTTTTATTACCGTATCTTGATCTTTTTCAGCTCTAAACGCAGCAACCTGTACTATTACTTTTTTACCCTTGAGTTTTTCTTTTATATCTAACATAGGGTTTCCCTGTGTTTCTTTTTGGACCTTATCAATATCAACTCCATTATATATTACTGAAATATTATATTCTCCTTTTAAATGACTCATAAGGTTTTTCTGAGTCTCAGGGGTTATTGCTACAATTTGATCATATTGTTTATAAATAATTTTATCAATAATTTTAAACAAAAAAATATCTCTCCTTTTATTATAGGTACTGTGCTCTGTATAAATCAACTTAGTTTTTGATCTTGTTATCATTTTCGCAACACCTACCCAATATAATGCTGGGAAAAGACTTACATGCACAACATCATACCGACGAAGTAGCTTACAAATTTTTATAATAAGGAATGGATTATATATATTATTTTCCTCTCCTAATTTTTTTACAATTACATTATTGCTTATTAATTCTTCTAAAAAAAATGTTTTAGCTCCATTTAATAACAAAACATCCATATTAAATCCGTTTTTAATATGATAAGGTACATTTCCTGCTACAGATCTTTCTGCGCCACCTATATGCAACGAATTAATTACTCTTAAAATCTTCATAAATAGCTGAATTTATAGATTTTTTTGTTCATCTAACCAAGCCTGAAAAACGATAACATCCCATAATTGATTTTCCCAATTTCTTTTTTTAGATAAATGTTCTTTCCATTTTTTTCGAACAATACTTACATTAAAAAAGCCTTCTTCATTTAATCTTTTTTCATTTATCAAATTTTCACACCAATCTTTTAAAGGGCCTCTTAACCATTCTGCTAAAGGAACTGCAAATCCCATTTTAGGTCTTTCAATTAACTTCTTAGGTACATGTTTATATAGAACTTCTCTTAACACCCATTTATCAACTCCTTCACGGATTTTATAGTTAAGTGGTAGAGACATCGCAAACTCAACTATTCGATGATCTAACATAGGTACTCTCGTTTCTAAAGAGTTAGCCATTGCAGCTCGATCTACTTTTACCAAATTATTATTTGGTAAGTAAGTCATTAAATCTACTGCCATCATTTCTGCTAAATAAGAATCTACTTTTAAAGTATTATTATTAAAAAAAGTAGGTTCCTTCTCACTATTTAATACCCAATCTGTTGATTGTAAATTATGAGACATAAACCCAAAATGATAAAATTCAGCCCTCTCTTTAAACCCCAATAAAGGACTCATTTTAAGAACCTTGTCAACCATGTTTATTTTTTTTCCTGTTCTATTTTTCCTTCCGTTAAAAGGGAATAAAAAAGTTTCTAGCGCACTCTTGGGCATATTTGTTATTCCTGCAGATATTCCCTTTCTTAAAAAATAGGGCACTTTAGACGATTTATTCCATGAATTATTTGCTAACCTATATCTATCATACCCACAAAATAATTCATCTCCCGCATCACCTGTTAAACTAACTGTTACTTTTTCTTTTGCTATTTTAGAAACTAAAAAAGTTGGTATTAGAGATGATTCAGAAAATGGTTCTGTATAAATTTGAGATACTTTAGGGACAATATCTAATACATCTTTATTAGACATATACATATCATGATGGTTTGTTCCTATATGTTCAGCTACTTGTTTAGCATATTTAGCTTCATTATATTCTTTTTGTTCGAAGCCTATGGAAAATGTATTAACCTTTTTTGTTGATTGCTTTTGCATTAATGCTACAACAGTACTTGAGTCTACTCCTCCAGATAAAAATGCTCCTAAAGGAACGTCAGCTTGCATTTGTATACCTACAGATTCAGTTAATAATTCATCTAATTTAGAGACTGCTTCATTTGCTGAACCTGTATACTTTGTTTCGTTATTTTCATTTGCAATTTTTGTTGTAGACCAGTATTCTTTTTTTGAAGTATTCCCAGTACTTATATCTATTATTAATATATGTCCTACTTCTAATTTAAATACATTCTCATAAATTGAGTATGGTTCTGGAATTGAACTATGTTTTAAAAAAAGCGCTAAAGAGTTTCTATTAATCTTGTTAGAAAAAAGAGGAACAGAACTAATTGATTTAATATCTGATGCAAAAACAAAATTTTCATTTACCCATCCATAATAGAGTGGCTTTTCACCCATTCTATCTCGAATAAGAAATAACTTTTCTTCTTTCTCATCAATCAAGGCTATCGCAAACATACCTACTAAATGTTCAATAGTTTTATCTATTCCCCAATTTTCAAAAGCTATTAATATTGTTTCTGTATCTGAAGTTCCCTTCCAATCAATTCTATAATCTTTATTTAATTTGTTTCTTATAGTGATATGATTATATATCTCTCCATTAAAAACTATTTTATACCTATTTGAAGGTGAGAACATAGGCTGATGTCCTGCTTCAGATAAATCTACGATAGATAATCTTGCATGCCCTAATCCTGTTTTAAGGTTTTCATTATAATATATACCATGACTATCTGGACCTCTATGATTCATTTTAGAAATCATGGTATTTAAAACACCCGTATAATTGATTATATTACTTGAAATAAAACCAGTAATTCCGCACATAAATTTTACTTTTTACTTTTTATATAAAAATATAATATAATTCCAAAAGGGATTGACAATACTGTTAAAAATATTGGATTTCCTTTTTTGAAAAACTTATAATCTTTCAACATTATAGAACTAGAAACAAAGTGAATTAAAGCCTTAAATCTAATTTTAAAATACCTAGAATATTTAACATCAATAGCTCTTGCGAATCTAAAGCCTCTAGGATGCCTTAAATACTGTTTAAATATGTTCATCGTAGACCCATCTTCTAAATATTCCACAATACATAAAACTTCATTCATACATAGTAACTCATAATCCTTATCTATTTGAATATATAATGAACCTAATGGTACAAATTTTTCCTCTTTAAATATTGGGTACTTTGGATATTTTTTTACAACCTCTGTTCTATACACCAATTTTTTATCTCCTGGCACCTTGTATTCGTAATATAAATCTTCAAGACTAGAACTTTTTATTTTCTCAGGGAATTTTTCTCCTAATATTTTTCCACTTTTTAAAGCGTCTAGACCAACAATACCTGCGTAATTATCATTTCCGTTTTTTAACCAAAAATCAACGATTTTTTCTACAGCATAATCTGTCATATAATCATCAGAATCAATACAAACATTAAGCTCTGTATTAATATTTGCATATGCTCTATTATAACCACCATGCATTCCTAAATTATCTTGATAAATATATTCAATAAGAACTTTACCTTCTTTTTTCCATAAATCAACAAGTTCTTTCGTATTATCAGAAGAACCATCATCTATAATAAGCCATTTAAAATCTGTTGAAGATTGCCTACATAAACTATCGTAAACCTGATGTAAACAATAAGCTCTATTATATGTTGTTGTAAATACTGTTAGTGTTTTCATTTTCTGTCTTATGCGATTAGAAACATTAAATATGTAAAACTGAAATATAAAATCATAACCTTAGCTAAGACTTTTGATTGGTTTTTAAAAAATTGCTTTTTAAAAAATGGGTAAAAAATAACAATTGCAATCATAAACCATGATAAATAAGCAAATCTATTAGAGAAATTTGCTCTAATTACTAATATCCAAAAAGCATTAGCTGTTACATAAATATTAAATAACCTTATATACGTTTCATCTTTAAATTTTTTCTTTATTATAAAGTAATATCCTGCATATACAGCGGATGAACTATATAAAAGAAAATCCCACCTGAAACCCGTGTACGCAAAATTATCTTCGTTTACGTTACCCTGAGTTAAATAACTTACCCTGTCATCAAAACCAATTGAGGCAAATAAATTCTCCCAAAAACTACCTAAAATTAACGATAAAGGAATACACAATAACCAGCCCAATAAAAAGTGTTTCGGGTTTTTATATACTAAAGTAATTAAATATGCTGCTATAGGTATAATTGAACTAGAGTGTATAAACAGTGCTATAATTAAAAGTATATAAACATTTATTTTTTTCTTATTAATAAAAGAAAAAGCTAAAATAATAAAAGATGTTGCAATACCATTTCTTATCCCATTGGTTCCATAAGCCCAAAATGAGAATGATCCTAAAAACATTAAAAAGGGTATATACATCGAATTATTAAACCACTTTTTACACGCATAATATAAAGGAAAAACAGATAATAAAGCACATAGTAAAAAGAAAGCTTTAGCCGTCATGATTGTACTACAAAACTTCATAAATACCTCCCAAAAAAGATCTTTCGAAGAACGTATATCTCCTCCTGAAGCATAATACTCGAAGGTTCTGTTATATGTTGACATGTCTCCAAAATAGGCCCCACTTATTGGTCTCAAACCCATGTAAAAAAGAGCAAAAAAGAACAAAAGCAATGAATTGTAATTCTTTTTGCTCTTCCCTTCTTTTATTAACATTTTAAAACATGTTAGAAGAATCAGAAAGAGTAAAACATTATAATATAGTGCGGTATAGGATTCTACTGGTATTAAAGTCATGACAAATACTTTATTTATTAAAAAGGTTATCCCATTTATCCATAATTACATCTTCATGAAATCTTAAAATACTATTATAAGCATTTTTACTGTATTCCTTTCTTGTTTCTTCATTTATAATTAGCTCTTCTAACTGACACGTAAACGACTCAATATCATTATGTTTAACTATAACACCATCTTTTCTATTTGTTACTATATTTTTGGGGCCATGTGGTGAATTGTAAGAAATAATAGGAAGTCCTGAAGCTAAAGCCTCCAGTAAAACCATTGGGAAGCATTCTGTCAAAGAGGTCATTGCGTACAGTGAAGCTTCTTGCATTTTATTATCCAACTGATTTGTAGTTCCTTTCATCTCTATGTTTTTAATTCCTCTTTGCTTTATACTATCATTCAATTGCTTACATAAATCAAGGTTACCTTCCCCATAAATATGAACAGACCAATCTTTATGTTTATCGTAAAGTCGGTCCCAAACATCAATTAAGTGGTTAAACTGTTTTACAGGGGCAATTCTACCAGCCGCTATAATAATTTTTTTTCTTTCCCTTGATTTTATACTAGAAGTTTTATCAAAAAGAATAGAATTAGGTATTACAATTAAGTTATTAGATTTATAGTATTTCTTTTCATTATCGTTTAACAATACAATATGTGAGTATTGTTTCTCAAAATAATTGTTAATTTTATTCATTATTCTTTTAATAAAACTAGCATTAGCTAAATTTTTTGAAGAATAGTATCTAGATGCATGATACTCTCGAACTGTTTTTACTTTTTTTGACAGAAAAGGTGTAAAATAAAAATCAAACGTATAATTACATATAACTATAACATCTGGCTCTATCTCTTTTAGTATTTCTTTTAAGGCTTTAAAGTGTTTTGGTATCTGTTTTAAATTATCTAAACTAAAATAACTTTTAGATCTTATATAGTTTATATTTAAATCATGATGATGAATTTCTTTATTCATTTCATAACAAAAAGGAATTCCTTTTTGTTCACTGGTTATTAAATGTACCTCATGTTTTTTTTTTAAAAAATAATTAATCTTTTGAGCAAGTACCTTTTCTATTCCACCATGTAAATACACTTGATCCGTACAATAAACAATTTTCATATTATTCTATTATTATATTAAATAACATATCCCATTGACTAGCTACTTTATAAGATGAGTATTTTTGCACATTCACTTTTGCTTTTTCGCCCATTTTCTGTCTAAGTTCTTTATTTTCTATAAGAATACTTAATGCTTTCGAAAAAGCTATAAGATTATTGTTTTCTATTAAAAATCCATCCTCAGTATCTTTAATTATATCTCCTGGTCCATGTGGACAATCAAAAGCTACACATGGAAGCCCATAACTCATCGCTTCGATCAATACCATTCCAAACCCTTCCGATCTTGAAGACATTGCGAATATTGAAGCTTTTTTATATTCGTCTTCTATGTTTTTAATTGGGTCATTTAATTGAATACTTTCTTTAAGTTTTAACCTATCTATCTTTTCTCCTAATTCTTTCTTTAAGTTTTGTTTTCCAAATATTTTTAATTTCCAATCAGGGTGCTTTTTGTTTATTCCTCTCCATATATCAATTAATCTATCATATCCTTTATTAAAAGATTGAGTTCCTACTACCAAAACAATCTTTTCGTTTTTATACTCTATCTTTCCTATTTCGAAAGGAGAGGGATTAGGAACGACGGTACAATTAATTTTTGGCCAATCATTAATATTCCCTTTTGTCAATACAATAAATGCATTAAATTTCTTAGCTCCGAATAGCATTAATTTTAGATTAACAAATTCTATACCCTGCTTTAAAAATGAAACTTTATTGTTTTCAATAAAATTGAAATTAATTGCTGCATGTCTTTCATACACTAATGGTATTTTTTTCCCAGCAATAATAGGGAAAAGCAACCCTTTTATACCGTCGTCACAAACCGATATAACATCGGGATTAACTTTTTTTATTCCTTTTTTTATTCCTTTTCTATATTTTAAAAAACGAACTAACTTATTACCCGATGCCTCTACATTAAAAAAAACGACTTTTGAATTAAAATTATAAAATAATTCTTCTTCAAATGAATTTAATGTTAAAATCGTAATTTCGTAATTGAATTCATTTATCAATTCATTTGTCTTAATTGACAATACTCGTTCTAGCCCACCTGAGCCATGTACACCATTAGTTATATATAATAATTTCACGATTTTATTTTAAGAGTTTATTAAAGGTTATTAAACTCCTTTCTTTCTCCTTATTTTTTTCCTTATTAATCAAATTTGAAACTAAATACTTCTTTAAATTCTCATCTATTAGTAATTTTTCAACTCCACCCGCTATAGATAGTTCATTCATTTCTACAATAATACCTGTATGCATATCTTCAAGAATAGTATACGAAGTTGGAAAATTTGTTGTTACAATAGGTTTATTTAAAATACTAGCCTCTATTAATGTTAAACTCAAACCTTCAAATATAGAGGTTTGGCAATATATATCACATGATTTAATATAAGGGTAAGGGTTCTCTTTATAGCCTAGTAAAATTAAATCTTTTTCTAAATTTTTTTCTTTAATTAACTTTTCTAATTTGTTCCTTTCGTTTCCTTCTCCAATTATATACCATTTAACCTTATATCCTTTATTTTTTAATATTGAACAAGCTTCAACTGCCATATTCCAACCTTTATGTATTGACAAACGACCAACAGAAAGAATACTTATCTCTTTATCTGAACCCTTAACTATTACGTTATTTTCTGAATCGCTCATTTTTAATACAATATCAACATCTGTAATATCTGTAATTACCGTTGTACAAAGTTCTTTATTTATTCGCTTTAATTCACCTTTTAATGATTTTTCACATTCTTTTGATACAGCTATAATTTTTTCAAATTTCGTATACTTATCATAATCGAAATTTATATTATACCCTGCCTTCTTATAATCGGTATTTAACCATGCATACTTCAACTTTGCTTTAATTTTTTCTGCGACATAATATGTTGAGAAACCTTGATTATAGGCTATCGCATAATCGTAATCTAAATCATTAGTCAATATTCTACTGCCATATGTTTTCCAAAAAAGCTGAGCTAAATGATGCCTCTTCTTAAAATTAAACTTTCTTAATATAAAGAAATTTAGCTTAAATAATAATTTATTAAATCCTTTTAGATTTAAAAGCGCATCTACATAATTAACATTAACCTTTTTCGGTAAAAATTTCTCAAAGTCTCCCCCTTTATTAAATAATATTAAATCAATTTCGTAATTTTCAGAAGTAATGTTTTGAAGTAAAGTGATTAGGCTCTTTTCAGCTCCTCCACACTTTAATGATTCTATTACAAATAAAATCTTTTTCATAATTAAACAATCGTTTTTAATCCTTCCGTTAAAAATAATTTTGACATTTTAATTTTTTCTTCTAAAATAACATCAATCACTTTATAATTAATCTCTTCAATTTCTCTATAATCAAAATCATCTTGCTTAAGTAATAAATTAGATGCTCTAACAGAAGTTAATAAATCTTTCATTCTAGTATTTATTTTTTCAGAACGATTAAAAACAAGGAAGTTTTTTTTGAAAATTAACGAAAAAGCAACTGAATGGAAAGAGTTTGTTAAAATATATTTAGCATTGTACATTAATGTTAAAAACTTCTCAGGCCCATCTAAATAAAAGTTTTTATCCGCGTATTTAATGTTTTTATTAACCGTTACAATCTGGCATCCTTTTTCTTTTGATAGTTTTTTTGCTATTACTTCTATTTGCTTATTAGAATCAAAGTCATAAATAAATATGTAATCTTTATTGTCTGGTATGTTTTCTACAAAATTACCTTCCCAAAATGTACTTGGCAACAAAAAAACAGGATCTAAAACCTGAACAACTTCATTTATTCCCAAACCATTTAATATTTCTACTCCAGAAGCTTCTCTAACAGATATTTTATTAAGTCTTTCTACTTTTTCTTTTACAAAAGGCTTAATATCTTCTTCTAAAGTTTCTATAGCAAAACTCGCTGCATATGAAATTTTTAATTTCCCTTCGGGAACAAAATCTAAATAAAAAGAGGGGTCTTTTCCATTCTGAAAGAATGAGTTCCAAATTTGATCACTCCCACAAATATATGCTTCAGCCTGAGGTAAGTTTTGCTTTAGTTCAAAATTTGTGGTATATTTTTTTTTAGTAGTTTTTATATACTTTAAAGAAAATTTATCAAATTCTCTTTTTCTTTTTAAATCATATATTCTTCTAGGTAATTTTGCTAGTAGATACGCATATTTAAACAAAAAATTCTTCTCATATCTATTATTCGATATAGCTAATAAATTAAAGTGCTGACTTAAATAATCTGGTTTATACCGTATAGCTTCTACGTCATGCCCCATATTTTCTAGCACCTTAAGTAAAGCATATTCCTGTAAACTTGCACCGTAATTATATACTTCGTGACATGTAATCGTTTTAATTCTCACTTTTATAATATTTATTAACAAAAAAAATAATTGAGCTATGAAAATCTTCAATCCTATTTTCTACCTCTTTCTCTTTCCAGTCCCACCATTTTATAATATTCAATTTATATATTATAGTATCATCGAACTTCTTTTTGATCAACCTTGCTGGGGTTCCTCCTACTACGCAATAATCTTCAACATCATTTGTGACAACTGAATTAGCGGCTATTGTAACCCCATTTCCTATCTTTACTCCGGGCATTATATAACTTCCCATACCAATCCATACATCATTCCCTATAATTATGCCTTCCTTTTGTTTTAAATCCGAGAATTTATTATCTTCAATTAAAAAACTTTTTGTCAAAGGGAAATTGGTAACATTGCTTAAAGTGTGATGTCCTTCATCAATAATAAAATTAACATTATTTGCTATACTACAATACTTCCCTATTATTAAAGGTGCGTTAGTCCAACGCCACACCTTCGCTCCGTTATCATAACTCCTGCAACCTTTTTCAACAAAACTATCATCTCTAAGCAAAGTATAATCCATTTTTATTAAAAACGTATCATATTTAACCCCTAAAATTCTCCAAAGAAAATTTCTTATTTTTTTAATTTCCATATTCTTTCCTTTATAATACTCTTCTCCTCTAAACTCAATATAACAAAATAAACGGATAAAAAATATGCTGTTGATAATATCAATATTTTAACAAAAAACAACATCCAAGAATCTTCATAAATAAGAAAATTTAAAAATAAACCAAATATTAGTAATCCCAATAATATAAAAATAAATTTCCCATATAATTCTTTAAAAAAATGAATTATATTAAAATCAAAAAACCTCACATAATATATATTGGTTACTATCATATTAACGAATAAACCTCCTGCTATACCATATATCATTCCTTCCAATCCAATCTCTTTTGATAGCCAACCACCAATTGAAACCCCTATCATCATAGTTATAAGATTTAGTATCGCTTTACTTTTAATATTATTACTTGCTTCTAGAATTGAATTACCAAAACTTTGAGTTAAAGGAATAGTAATAACTAACATTATCATTAATGCTATAAACCATGATTTTTCATAAGTATCACCTACCCATAACAGAATAAAACTTTGCCCGAAAAGAATGAAATTTATTAGAACCACACCAAGAACTAACAGTATTGGTCTACCTATTCTTATCATCGCTTTCGTTAAATATTCACCTGTTTCCAAATTTACAACCATTTTTGTTGCTTTTGGTAAAACCACACTATTAATGGCGCTAGCAAAAGCCCCATAATAAGTCCCTAACATTATACCTACTGCAAAGATAGCGACACTCGTAGTATTCATAACCACGCCCAAAACAACCTGACCTGAGCGCCATTGAAACATCTGCACTATTGCAAAAATGAAAATCCATATTGAGTATGAAAAAATTTCTTTTATTAATGGTGTATTTGTTTCTGATATTCTAAAAATTATTTTTAACTTTTTAAAGACATAAAAACCATTGAAACAAATCACTAGTAAATTCATTATTGTATCTAAAATGACCAAACCAATAGCATCTCCATCCATCATTAATAAACCAACTACAAGTAATGACCTAAAAATATATCTCCCAATATTTACAATTCGTGGATAAACAAAATGTTCATAACCAGAACAAATAGCCGTAAAAGCACCTCCTGGTAAAGTAATTGCTAAATTAAATATCAAAATAACAAACATTTTCTTAGCCTTAACTAACTCACCCGCTGTTAATGAATTTAAAAATATAGAGTCCAATTTATAATACATAAAAACACCTAAAACACAAATAACAAATGATATTACGGCATAAATCAACATTGTAGTTCCTAAAAAAACCTCTTCACCCTTTTTATCATTTTTTGCTCTATATTTCGCTACAAATCTTATAATTGTGTTATTTAGCCCAAAATCAAGAACACTTATATAAGCTACAAAAGCTCCAATTAATGTATATAAACCATATTCTGCGTCTCCTAATTTTGTAATGATATAAGGTGTAAGTATTAAACCAACGACGTTGGTTAAAAAAATCGTAATATAAGATAATATCGCTCCCTTTTTTAATTGACTCATTATAATTTATTTTCCAATTTAAATGCGTTACATTGATTTATCCCATCAAATAGAATAGGGTTTTTAATTTCTTCGAAATCTAGAGAACGAAATTCTTTTGACAATAGAATACGAGCTAAAATTATAGAAACTGCAAAACTAA
>CBDTZS010000086.1:0-14309 GCA_965364955.1 uncultured Tenacibaculum sp.
ATTTTACGTTCTACTACGTAATCAATCATTTGCTGTAATGAATTTTTATATTCTGATTCTGGGAAGTTATCAAGTATTGCTAATGCTTTATTTTTATAATCATGCATTTTGGTTGTAGCATATTCTAATCCGCCATTAACATTTACAAAAGCGATAACTTCTTTTACCCGTTTTTTATTAGTGTTATGTTTCTTTACGGAATTAACCAACCAAGATTTATCTTTTTTAGAACAGTTATTTAAGGTGTAAATTAACGGAAGCGTCATTTTTTGCTCTTTAATATCTATCCCTGTAGGTTTTCCTATTTCATCTTCTGTGTAGTCGAATAAATCATCTTTAATCTGAAAAGCAATTCCGATATACTCTCCAAACTTTCGCATTTGCTGAACGGTTTCATTGTTTGCTCCTACTGATGCCGCTCCAATACCACAACAGGCAGCTATTAAGGTTGCTGTTTTCTGGCGAATGATTTCAAAATAAATTTCTTCCGTAATATCTAACTTACGTGCTTTTTCTATTTGAAGAAGCTCACCTTCGCTCATTTCTCGAACAGCGATAGATATTAGTTTCAAAATATCAAAATCCTCATTATCAATAGAAAGTAATAATCCTTTTGATAATAAAAAATCACCTACTAAAACAGCTATTTTATTTTTCCAAAGTGCATTAATAGAGAAGAATCCCCGACGACGATTACTATCATCAACTACATCATCATGAACTAAAGTTGCTGTGTGAATTAATTCTACTACAGAAGCTCCACGATATGTACGCTCGTCAAAACCTCCATCGGAAACCATTTTAGCCACTAAAAAAACAAACATTGGTCGCATTTGTTTTCCTTTTCTACGAACTATATAATAAGTAATTCTATTTAATAACGGAACTTTAGATAACATAGAGTCTTTGAATTTAGTTTCAAAGAGTTCCATTTCGTTTTTAATAGGAAGTTTAATTTGTTCTACTGGCTTCATTAGTATTGAAGTAAATTCAAGTTAAAGGTAAAAGTAATTATTTTCTGAAACACGAGATAATAAAACGAGATAAAGTATTTATTATATTATTAAACTTCTTGTGCCTTAATTTTTTTAAACCTTTTCCATGTAGCTTTATGTCTTCGTTTATAAATAGATATCGTACCTCTATCTAACCCAAAATAAAACAAACAAATTCCTGATGGTGGATTAGCACTTGGCAAAAACTCAAAAGCATTAAAAGCAACCTTAGGCCAAGACCATGTGTTTAGCGATGTTCCTATGAGTTCTGCATATACAACGACACCATACATTGTTAAATAAAACAACTTCTCTTTAGGATGTTTTCGCAATGAATAGAAAACTAAAATTGTCATAACAAAACCAAAAACATCTTTTTTAAACACTAAAAAAACAAGTGCATATAAAATAATAAATATGGTTAAAAAAAGGTTTATTTTTTTTGAATTGAGTCTTATTTTAGGTTTTCTTGAGAAACTATAAACCCCTAAAAAAACTAATGCGTGCCCAAAGGGGATATAATGCGGGATATTTTCTAATCTATAAGAATACATTCCTAAAGCTAAAGAAAAAACATACTCCCCTATAATTCCTATAAAAAACGCATAAATTAGTTGCTCTTTAACTCTTGGAGTTCCTCTGTAGTAACAATAACCAAAAACGAATACTACACAAATCGTGTTTATCCATTGTGAATGCTCAAAATAATTTTCAGCAAAAAACACACTATCAAAAAATAAACCTAAAAAAAGAATAAAAAGAATCAAGCCTAAAGACTGAGCTGTTTGACCTAATACTGTTTTTGAATTCATTAAGCTTTATTCGCCAATTGCCCACAAGCTGCATCAATATCTTTTCCACGTGAACGTCGAACGTTTACCACAATATCATGCATTTCTAAATTTGAAATATAATTATTTATTGCTTCAGGACTTGCTTGTTTAAATTCTGGATCACCAATAGGGTTGTATTCTATTAAATTCACTTTACAAGGAACGTATTTACAAAACTGTATTAAAGCATTAATATCTTCTTTTTTATCATTAATACCGCCCCAAACGACATATTCATAAGTAATCATTCTTTCTGTCTTCTCATACCAATACTCTAATGCTTCTCTTAAGTCTTTTAAAGGAAAAGTAGCATTAAAAGGCATGATAGATGTACGAACCTCATCAATTGCAGAATGCAATGAAACAGCTAAGTTGAACTTAACTTCATCATCTGCCATTTTCTTTATTATTTTAGGCACACCTGATGTAGAAACAGTAATACGTTTAGGAGACATACCTAAACCTTCTGGTGACGTAATTTTTTCGATTGATTTAATTACATTGTTATAATTCATTAACGGTTCACCCATTCCCATGAAAACAACATTAGATAATTTCTTATTATAATAAAGTAAACTTTCTTTATTGATCGCCGCTACCTGATCGAAAATTTCATCAGGATTTAGGTTTCGCATTCTTTTTAAACGTGACGTTGCACAGAATCGACAATCTAAGCTACAACCTACTTGACTAGAAACACATGCTGTAGTTCTTGTTTTTGTCGGTATTAAAACCGACTCAACTACTAAACCATCGTGTAAACGAACTGCATTTTTTACGGTTCCGTCTTTACTACGTTGCATTGTATCAACTTCAATATGATTAATTACAAAGTTTTCTTCTAGCATTTGACGTGTATCTTTCGATAAACTTGTCATATCATCAAATGAATGTGCCGATTTACTCCACAGCCATTCATACACTTGATTTCCTCTAAATGCTTTATCTCCATTATTAACAAAAAAATCACGAAGTTCCTCTTTTGTTAATGCGCGTATGTCTTTTTTCTTCACTTCCATCGTGTACAAAAATACACAAAACCTCACAAGTATCCTTGTGAGGTTTTGCAATTAGTTTTATGCTGTTTTTTATAAAATTAACATCGCATCTCCATACGAGTGAAATTTATATTTTTCTTTAATTGCTTCTTGATACGCTTCCATCATAAAATCATGACCAGCAAAAGCTGAAACTGTCATCATTAATGTTGATTTTGGTGTATGAAAATTTGTTATCATACAGTTTGCAACACTAAATTCGAATGGAGGGAAAATAAATTTATTTGTCCACCCTTCAAATTCTTTTAACTTACGTTTAGAAGTAATAGAAGATTCAGTAGCTCTCATTACAGTTGTACCAACAGCACATACTCTTTTTTTCTTAACCAAGGCAGCGTTTACTAAATCTGCAGTAGCTTGAGTTACCTTAATCTTTTCAGAATCCATTTTATGTTTAGATAAATCTTCAACCTCTACTGGATTAAAAGTACCTAAACCTACATGTAAAGTTGTTTCTGCGAAATCTATTCCTTTAATTTCTAAACGTTTCATTAAATGCTTAGAAAAGTGCAAACCTGCTGCTGGAGCTGCTACGGCACCTTCATGTTTTGCATAAATTGTTTGGTAACGATCTTCATCTGTTGCCTCAACATCACGCTTTATATACTTAGGCAATGGTGTTTCTCCTAATTTTACTAACTTCTCTCTAAACTCTTCGTAAGGCCCATCATATAAAAAACGTAATGTTCTACCACGTGATGTTGTATTATCAATAACCTCAGCGACTAAACTTTCATCGTCACCAAAGAATAATTTATTTCCTATTCTAATCTTCCTTGCAGGATCTACTAATACATCCCATAAACGATTTTCAGCATTTAGTTCACGTAATAAAAATACTTCAATACGAGCTCCAGTTTTTTCTTTATTCCCGTACATACGAGCAGGAAAAACCTTTGTATTGTTTAACATCATTACATCACCCTCATCAAAATAATTGATTAAATCTTTAAATAATTTATGTTCAATTTTTTGAGTATCTCTATGCAACACCATTAAACGTGCTTCATCTCTATGCTCTGAAGGATATTCTGCTAATAATTCTTCTGGTAATTCAAAACTAAAATTTGATAATTTCATTGATCTTTTTTTCTTACGTGCGCAAATATACGATTTGGACATAGGCCTTGTCAAGTGATTCGCCTTTTATTTTACCTCAATAGTTTCTATTCCTACTTGTTGCATGTCTTTCCAAAAATTACGATATGATTTTGTTACAACTTCTGCATCTAAAATAACGATTGGTATTTTTAGTGCTAAAGGAGCAAATGCCATTGCCATTCTATGATCATTATACGTAGTAATTTCTACATGCCCATTAATTTTTTCTAAAGTTTTTAAATGTAAACTTTCATTGGTCACATTAATCGTTGCACCTAATTTAGTGAGCTCTTCTCTTAAAGCTTCTAATCGATCTGTTTCTTTAATTTTTAAAGTATGTAAACCTGATAAGTCACATGCTATGCCTAAACCAAAACAAGTAACCGCAATCGTTTGAGCAATGTCTGGAGCATTTTTTAAATTCTCAATTAAAACCTTTGAACTATGCTTTTCTTCTTTAACTAAAACAATTGTATTTTCTTTAAAAGTAGTTACGACTCCAAAATGAGCATAAATTCTAGCCAAACAACTATCTCCTTGTAAACTATCTTTTTTATAAGCCGATAATTCTACAGAGGCTCCTACTTCACTCAAGGCTATTAACGAATAAAAATAAGAAGCAGAGCTCCAATCAGATTCGACAATAATGTCTTGAGATAAAATAGTTTCTTTTGCTTGAATACTTATAATATTCTCATCAAATTTTGCTGAAACCCCTATTTGATGCAACAACGTCAACGTCATTTTAATATACGGAACTGAAGTAATATTTCCTTTTAATTCAATATCTAATCCGTTTTTTAAACTGGGAGCAATTAACATTAAAGCCGAAATATATTGACTACTTACATTTCCATCAATAGACACTTTGCTTTTTATTATTTTTTTACCCGTAATTTTTATTGGCGGATATCCTTCTTTATCTACATATTTAATATCTGCTCCTAAATCTCGAAGGGCATTTACTAAAATTTGGATTGGTCGATTATGCATTCGTTCAGATCCTTGTAAAATTTTTGTTTTACCTTCTTGAGTTGCAAAAAAAGCCGTTAAAAAACGCATTGCAGTTCCTGCATGACCAATATCTGCAATTTCATTACTAGAAGATAATGCTTCCTGTAAATGATGTGTATCGTCTGAATCTGATAAATTTTGAATTTTTATACTCGAAAATAATTGTTGTAAAATCAATAACCGATTCGATTCACTTTTTGATCCAGAAATCGTTAACTCAGAAGTGATTTCATGGTTTTTACGGGTAGTAAGTTGTAAGTTCATTTTTATTTAGTTTTTCAAAACCAATATTTACTTTGTCTTTTTGTTTACCACATATATAGCATATAAAATACTAACGGTTACTTTAGTTAACCAAAAACGTTTCCACTTACCTTCTGAAAAATTAATATTGCTAACAGTTTCAAAATCCCCAGAAAACAAAGCTCCTCCACTATTTACTACCAACGAAAACAACACTACGAAGACTAAAAAAGGAATACTTACTTTAAGTACATTAACCCAAAATAATCCTTTTTGTATATTTTTTATAAAGCTCATTTATTTTAATTTTTCGTTATTATGATGACGATCGTGATCGCGTTTTGTTTTTATATCTAACTTTTTATCAAAAGCTTCTTGAAGATTGATTCCTGTTTGATTTGCTAAACACAATACCACAAACATCACATCGGCTAACTCCTCTCCTAAATCCTTATTCTTATCACTCTCTTTTTCACTTTGCTCACCATAACGACGTGCTATAATTCGAGCCACCTCCCCTACTTCTTCTGTTAATTGCGCCATGTTTGTTAGTTCATTAAAATAACGAACCCCATGGTCTTTAATCCAATTATCAACTTCTTTTTGAGCGTTTTGTATATTCATTTTTACGTTGGAATTTAAAATTCAAATATAAATATTTCTTTTGGGCTAATTAATTCGCCAAGGTGGATTTTTTCTATTCTTTCCCGCTTTAAATAATATGATTTTATTTCCGTCAGGATCTAATAAATGTGCTTCTCGCCATAACCACGTTTCATCTTTAGGTAATTGTGTAAAAACAATTCCTTTACCCTGAAGTTCTTCAACTAGTTTATCTAAGTTTTCATCCTCAAAATAAATTTTCACGGCGTTACCTTTTGGAAGATTATCTACTCTATGAATAGAAAATGTGCTCCCTCCATCTGGCAATTCAAAGCGAACATATCTAGGACTTGCATCTACAATAAGATGCAAACCTAGTTTTATGTAAAATACAGTTGATTCAACAACATTTAAAGATGGAACTGTAATTTGATTTAAATTCATCCTTTTATCTTTTCTTTTTTCATAACTCTACTTAACATAAATAAGAAAAACAAACCGATTACTGATATTACGGTAATAATCCACCATGTTTTATCAAAACCTAAAGCGTCCACCATTTGCATTCCTGAATTATGTGCAAAAATATGCGCTAGAGAAAATGAAATACTATAATATGCCATATATTCTCCTTGGTTTCCTTTCTTCGCTCTCTCCATTACAAAAGCATTTGAAAACGGAAAAGCAATCATTTCTCCGATAGTCATCAACAACATACCTACAATTAAAACACCTACCCAACCGGTTAAGTTTAATACTAAAAAACTTATTCCTGTTAAAAATAAACCAACAAACATTAAACGTTCTTTTGAATACTTACTTTCTTCTAACCATTTAATTAGTGGCATTTCTAATAAAAAAATCACAAACCCATTCATTCCCATTAATAGACCTATTTCTAATTCAGATAAATGATGCACATCATTATAATATAATGGCATGGTTGAAAAATATTGTAAAAACACAAATCCGAAAATAAACATCGCGACAAAAAACACCCAAAAAGCCTTGTCAGAAAATACTGAAACAGGATTTTTAACTTTTACGTCATCCAAAACTTTTGCCTTTTTAGGATGCAATACTTTTACAAGTAACAATGTTGCTAGAATACAAGTAATTCCATCTACCCAAAACAAGCCACCATAACTTAATGTTGTTATAATAATTCCTCCAACCGCAGGACCTGCAGAAAAGCCTAAGTTAATTGCTAAACGAATAAGCGTTACCGAACGTGTTTTATTTTCTGGTTTACTATAGGCATTTAAAGCTACAAACATTGCAGGTCTAAAAGTGTCTGCAACTAACATTACTAAAAATATCCCAATACAAAATCCATAAAATGTAGTTACAAACTGTAAAGCTATAAATAACAAACCTGTTAAAAACAAACTAGTTTTCATTACTTTATATGAACCAATTTTATCTGTCAGTTTTCCTCCTAACCAAGAACCCAATACTGATCCTAATCCAAAACAACTCATTATCCAACCTACATCTTTTAAACTGAAATCTAAATCTTCGGTTAGATACAACGATAAAAACGGAATTACCATCGTACCTGCTCTATTTATTAATGTGATTAGAGCCAACCACCATACCTCTTTAGAGAGGCCTTTAAAAGTATCTATGTAGTTAAAATATAGTTTTTTCATAATCTGTGGTTTAGTTGTTTGGAATTTGATATAAAAATAAAAAGTCCGACTGTGAAGTCGGACTTTTTATAATTGATATTTTTTATATTTAAATAATCATAACACATAAATAGCCCGACATGTTCCGTATCTCACGGTCCATTTACATTGCTTATATGTATTAAAAATTGTCATTTTATCTTATTTGAAGCTGTAAAACTATAAAAAAAAGATATACCTTTTACAAAAATATCTCTTTCATTCTTATTTCATACTGATTCTAAATAAGTTATTCTTTAATTTTGTACAAAATAGGCTTACTAGGTGTTGCATCATTTTCAAAAGGGGCAATCATTAAGTTTAAAAAGTAAGCGCCGTCTTTTATAGAATCTTCTACATAAATAAACTCTGTTATAGTCGCATCAAAACGAATCTCATTAGCTGTATTCCAAAAAGCATTGTGTGCTAATAGCTTCCCTTCATCTTGTTCTTTATCTACCGATGGTAAATCTATTAACAAATGCTTTATTCCTATTTCTTTTAAATAAGTAGCCGCTGATTCTAATACATATGGCGGATTTGTATTTGAATATCGACTTGTTGTTTTTTTATCAGAATTTGGCAAAGTTCTAATCACAACAGCTTCTCTTTTCTTATCTCTTAACAGCATCTCTAACTGCTCTTTTGTAATCACAAAATCTCCATTTTCTAATTCTTCGGGAACAACTGTTACAACCTCAGCTAAAAAGAAAAAATTCTTTAAATTCTTATTAACGGAATACACTTCTTTTGTTATGTGCCCAACACATTCGGTGTGTGTTATGTGTGCATGCGGATTAAATGAAATATTATTAAAATTCACATCTGCTCCTTTTGCTACACTACCGATCCAATCTCCCGATTCTACCGGAGATATTTTAGGGTCATCTAAATACCAAGCATTAATATTCTCTTTAGAAACATCTATTGAAATAGAAATATCTAAAGGTTTCGATAAATCAATTTGATATTTTTTTGAATTGTGCTGTATCTCTGCAATCATATTTTTCTTATTTAATTCTGAACAATTCAGAAGCTAAACCATCCGCTAAAAACTTTCCTTTAGCTGTTGTTTTTAATACCCTATCGTCATTACGAGGAGATAACGATAAAGGAATCTCAAACATATCTGATTGCATCGTTTCTCTCTCAATAACAAGTAAACCTTCGTCTATAAATTTCTTTGAAGATATTAATAATTCTGCTTTAAAATCTTCCTCGATCTTATCTAACGACACTCCCCAAATAGTTCGTAATCCTGTCATTAAATATTCATTAAACTGATCTTCTTTTGATAGTTCCTCAACTTCATTAGGTAAATTACCTTGTTGAAGTTCCTTTATGTATTTTGCATTATTAGCTACGTTCCAACTACGGTGCGTTTTACTAAACGAATGTGCAGACGGACCAATACCTATATACTTTTTACCTAACCAATATGATGTGTTATGTTTCGAAAAGTAATCAGGTTTCCCAAAATTTGATATCTCATAATGTACGAATCCGTTTTTAGCAGTTTCCGCTACTAAAATATCAAAATGTTCTTTTGCTACAGTTTCATCTGGAGCAGGATATTTTCCTTGACTGATAAAGCTAGCCATTGCGGTTTTAGGTTCTACCGTAAGTGCATAACTGGAGATGTGATTTACGCCAAAATCGAACGCTATTTGTAAGTTCTCTTTCCAGCGCTCATTACTCATATTCGGAACTCCGTAAATTAAATCGACCGTAATATTATCAAAATGGCGAGTCGCCATAGACAAACACTCTTTTGCCTCTTTTGAATTATGCGCACGATTCATGCTTTTTAAATCTTCTTCAAAAAAAGATTGCACACCAATACTTAATCTATTAATTGGTGATTTTGCTAATTCTAAAATTTTAGCTTCAGATAAATCATCTGGATTTGCCTCTAAAGTAATTTCTGGATTCTCAATTACGGTATAATTATCGTGAATCGCATTCAATAAAATTTCTATTTCTTCCTTTGATAATAAAGAAGGTGTTCCTCCTCCGAAATAAATAGTTTCTATGGTTTCGTTTGCTAATTCTTCTTTTCGTGTTACAAGCTCTTTTACCATGCATAAAACCAGATCATCCTTCTTTTTTAAAGATGTTGAGAAATGGAAGTCGCAATAAAAACATGCTTGCTTACAAAACGGTATATGTAGATAGATTCCTGCCAAATTAGTTTAGTAAGTTGTTATCTTTTTTATACCAAAAAATAAATTGCTCTACATTTTCTAGCTCTGAAGGTCTTTCTATAATCGAAAGAGAATAAGCTGAATCTATTTTCTCCATTAAATTAGGATTATATTCTTCTATCTTTTTATAAATAGCATCAACATCAATTATCTTTTTCATAAAGTCGTAATTGTCTTTTTCTAAATTCCCATGAAATTCATTATTCCAGAAACCTGGGAAATTTCTTATCAACTTAGTTATACTTTCTATATTCTTTGTCTTTTTATCTATATACTCACTAAATGAATCTTCATCATTATCTTTCCATAAAGACATAATCATTTTATAATGTAAGTGTTCTTTTGTTAAATCATAAAAAAAAGGAATAGATTTATCTACATACTCTTCTTTTACTTCACACACAATTAATTTATCTAGTTCATTTCTAGTCTCAATTTTTAAATTTATTTTTCTAGTAAAATAACATAAGTGGTAAATAGTTAGTTTTTTTGCTAATTGGATAATATCATCTTTATCAACGTTTTTCTTATCTAAGTTGAATGCAATTAATTCTATCACTCTTAATCGATATGTTAACCCAAAACTGTCTGTTTCCGTTTCGGGTAATAAGTCTAAATTTGAAAACAAGAAATCATAAAAAAACAAGTAATTTATATTTTCTTCATTTATTAAATCTTCTATAACACTGTATAAGCGATGAACTTCTAAATTATCTTTATTTATCAAATCAATAAGAGCATTTTTTAGTTCTTCTTCCTTTTTATCAAAAATATATTGAAATATTTGACTATTTTTTACAACAGAAGATTTTCCTTCCATATGATATGAGAAATATTTCTCAAAATGATTAGGATGATTAATTTTTAAATTTACTTTTGAAATTTCAATAGGCTTTTTATCATTATTAGACACCCTCCCAACCATTAAACCTTCAAAATTTGAGAACAACATTTCTATAATTTTTTTGGAATGATATTTGAATTTTTCATCTTTATTTAAAATATCTGTTGAATACTTAATTATAGCGTTATCAGTAATTAATTCCTTCTCTGAATTCGGGAAATTATATTTTTTTATAACATCGAAAGCAATATTATCTGTAATTTTCAAATACTCAATCCAAAATAAATCTCTTAAATTAACTTCATCGCCTATTGCAAAAGCACTCACAAAAAAACTATTAAGTACCCTTATTACTTCTCTACCATTTTTAAAATACTGTACTCTAAATTCTCTTATTACCTCTCCAAACTCCTGTTCTTCTCTATCATTTCTATCAGAAAAACCTAAACTATCAAATATTTCTTCTAACTTTATCTTAAAAAAACGTTTAAAATCTGCTGTTTCTATTTTGGGTAAGTGAATTGGTATATTAATTATTTTTTCTAGAAACAACTTACCATCTTCCGTATTTACACCATAACGTTGTCCTATTGCTTTAGCAACATGATTTTCATCCAGCGCAACGATGTATACGAAATTATTGAAATTAGCATTTAATTTTATCAACTTTAAAATAGTATATATCTCATCCTTATCAAGACGGTCAATATCATCTACAAATACGACAATTTTATATTTAGAATCCTTTAGTTTAGTATTTATTGCTTCAATTAACTTATCTAAAGTTATATCCTTTTTCTTAAAAATATTTGCTAAAGAATAGATTATTCTAGCAGTTAATCCTACTTTTCCTTTTAGCTTTATTTTCTCTATGTAATTATAATACTCTGTTATTCTTTTAGCTATTTTTTGAACTTTAGTATCTTGCTCTACAAGCATCATTTTTGAAAGTCCATCAAAAAAATCAAATAACATTTCGTCTTCTGTACTATATCTCCAGGGATTAAAATGATACTTTAGAACTCCTTTTTGCCCTTCTACTTTTTCTCCTAAATCAATTTGTTTTTCAACTAAATTTAAAAATGATGTTTTCCCCTCACCCCATTTACCATAAACACCAATCGTTAAAGGTTCTGTATTATCTGAGTTATTTTGAATTATCTTTTGAACTTTTTTAGCATAATGCTTAAAGTTAAAAAGGTCATCTTCATTTTTTGTAATTGGAAAATCACTTAAATTCATCTTTTTTCTATTTCTTTACTCTTTTTTCATTCTGCTTCACAAACGCTGCCCAACCAGTATAATTTTTACCACCAACAACTCTTCCTGAATTATAATGATGACAAACTGCTGCGGCTAAACCATCAGTTGCATCTAAATTTTTAGGCAAGGTTTTTAAATTTAACAAAGATTTTAGCATTAGCGCTACTTGTTCTTTACTAGATTTTCCGTTACCAGTAATTGCCATTTTAATTTTAAGTGGGGCGTACTCTGTAACAGGAATATCACGTGATAATGCTGCTGCCATAGCAACCCCTTGTGCTCTTCCTAACTTTAACATCGACTGTACGTTCTTGCCGAAAAAAGGCGCTTCTAACGCCACTTCATCAGGATGATACGTATCTATTAATTCAATAGTACGCTCAAAAATTAATTTTAGCTTTACATAATGGTCGTCGTATTTTTTCAACATCAATTCATTCATTTGAATGAATTCCATTTTTTTTCCTACAACCTTTATAATTCCAAACCCCATGATACTTGTACCTGGGTCAATACCTAATATGATTTTTTCTGTCTTCAAATTTCAGTGTACTTTGTACAAACACAAAACTAATCAATTAAATCTTTTATGAGTGTATTTGGTTTGCGAACATCGAACCCAGCATTTAACCGCTACTTCAGGAAAAACTACAAAGTTATTCTAAAGCAAAAAGGTCTATTATGAAAAGATTTTGCTGCTTCTAAAAACTGATGCCCAAGTACCATTTATTGCTTCCTTTAGTTTATTAATCGACTTTTATTACATTAATCTAATGTAGTATATTGATATTTTATAATTGATGAAAAATTAGCGATACAATAAATAACTTTTTATTTTGTTCTTCAAATTCACTCCTTTATTCCAAAAAACAAAACTCTTATTCCTTTTATTTTTTTTGATGCACTATTTTATTGTTTCTTTAAACTAAGAAAACAATAAAATATTTTTAACCAATTTAAAATTATATCCTATGTCTCAAAAAATACTAATCTCCTGTACCTCGACCAAATCACAAAAAACTTATACTAAAAACGATTTCACTTTTGGTATTGACGGTAACGGACATCAAATATTAGTAGGAAATCCAGTAAGCGCAACGATGAACCAAATCAATGGAGCTCCTAATAAAATGCCCTATAACCTAACAATTATAGTTGGTATTGATGCCAATTACAATGGAAGTCCTAGTCTATATTATGACGCTTCTGAATCAGCTTTTATTGTGGAATTTGATTATAAACATACAACAATTCCTAATACACTTAATCAATGGACTATCACTGTGAAAAATGGAGATGGGAGAATTTTAACAGGTCCCAACCGACCTAGTGTGTATCTTTCAGACACTAATCAAAAATCTGGTCAAACTATGACAGAAGGCCAAGGAAGTGAAACTTCAAAAGGAACAGAAGTTGCTTTTGATGAACCTCCTATGAAATAGGATAAATATAAAAAAAATGCTCTGATAATTATCAGAGCATTTTTTTTTATATTAGTGATCTAAATTTAGTATCTATTCTTAATGTATTATAAGCCTTTATTTATATTCTTTATACTTCTAAACAATTTTATTTTTTCTCAGAAAAAAGATAACTCCATTTATTTCAAAGTACTTGAATACTCTCTTCAATTTGAATCTGAACCAGACTTAAAAAAAGCTTCATTATTTTTTTCTGAAAAAGAATGGGATTCTACTCTCGTTTACACTCAAAAACAATTAAAAAAAAACACTTCAAATATAAACGCAAAAGATCTTTCTCATTATATAAGAGGAGTTAGTTTATCTAAAAGAAAAATATTTATAGAAGCTAAAAATCAATTAATGCTAATTTCAACTGATTTTGAGTTTTCTAATATCAAAGAATTTTATTTAGCATACATAAACATGCGTTTATCTAAGTATAATGAAGCTATAAGTCATTTATTACCTCTATCAAGACTATCTAATGAAGAATTTCGATACTTCAAAAAAAATAAAATATTAAATAACCTAGCTTTATGCTACTCTTTGTTAAATCAATTTGATAAAGCAGAATTTTATTTTAAAAAACACAATCAAAATACAAAAGACACTCTTCAATTAATAAACAATTTTATTAATAGAGCTAATTTATATTACAATAATTCTAAAAATAAAGACTTAGCAATTAAATACTTTAAAAAAGCTTATATTTTATCAAAAATCATAAATTATAAACCATCTAATACAAATTATAGTAAAATTGATTTTTTTAAAAGAAAAAGAAAAGCTGCAAAAAATATGGCTGCTGTAGAAGAGAACAGTAAAAACTATAAAAAAGCACTAACTTATCGAAAAGAATTTGAAAAATATCATGACTCTTTAAACGACCAAAATAAAATCTACGCTGTTGCTCAAAAAGAAAAAGAATTTGCAGTAAAACAAAAACAGAATGAAGTTGATATTTTACAAGTACAAAATGAGCTGCAAGTAACGCAACGCAACATCTTTTTATATGCTG
>CBDTZS010000087.1:0-13494 GCA_965364955.1 uncultured Tenacibaculum sp.
GAGGTGTCTAGCGGATTCGAACCGCTGTACATGGTTTTGCAAACCATTGCCTAGCCACTCGGCCAAGACACCTTTTACTAATATTAAGACTGCAAATTTACATTTTTTATCTTTTGCTGCAAGGTTTTTTTAACTTTTACGCACTTCTTTTAAAACAATCACTACTTCAGCTACATTTCCGCCAATAGGTGGATTTATTTTAGCTACGCTAACCTCCGCTTCTTCAACCAATTGTATTTCTTTAAAGACTCTATTCAAAATACGCTGTGCAACATGCTCTAATAATTTAGAACGAATTGCCATTTCTTCTTTTATAATATGATTTAAGTGAACATAGTCAACAGTATCAGCGAGTTCGTCTGTTTTTGCTGATTTCTGCAAATTTGCTCTCACTTCTATATCAACTCGATATTCTGAACCTATTTTAGCTTCTTCTTCTAAGCATCCGTGATTTGTGAACAGTCGAATGTTGTTTACGCGTATAATTCCCATAGGCGCAAAAATACCAATGTTTCTTAATTAACCAACTATCTTACTACTAAGTTCATTTAACTAGTAAAAAAATCGAACACATTACTTAAAGCACTTGTACTTGCTTTATAAAACTCGGTATAACTACACCTTTGGCAAGTTACACTCGTGAATTTTTTATTTTGTATATCAAAAATTTTAGAAAGCGTGCCTCCTGTAGCACGCATTTCACTTACTTCGTATGTATTGTTATTACATTTAGGACAGGTATAATTTAGTGGTTTGCTCATCTATTTTTTCTTTTGTTTATACTTATTAGAGTACTAAAACAAAGAAACGTTACAATTTACTTTACCTCTAAAACTTGTTTTTTCTTATTTATCTCGATAGTATATTTTCCTTTAGGCAAATAATAAATGTCGTTTTTAGCTTTTTTAATCACAGCGCCTTTATGCTTTTTTAAATATGCTTTTCTTCCTTTTTCAGAAAAAGAAACGTCGTAAACTGCTTCATTAAATCCTTTTTGAGCATCGATTTTTATAATATTTACTAGAATAGTATCTGAATAAATATTTACGTTAATTTTCTTATCAGAATTCACATAAAACGGAATGGTAACCTTTGGCGTATTGGGTTGTAACCATTTACTCCACGAGCTTCCCCATGAATTACTTTTTCTAACCTTTTTTATTGAAAAGATAGTTTCTTCATTATTAAATTCTTGCAATGAAGCTACATTTGCTTTATACAAACTACGTCCGTGTGTTCCTACTATTAAATGTTTCGCTGTAGGTTGAATTACCAAATCATGAACTGCAACATTTGGTAATCCTTTTTTAAAGGCTTGCCAATCTTTCCCTTTATTTAAAGAAACATACAATCCGTTATCGGTTCCTAAGTATAAAATAGTTTCTTTTTTAGGATCTTCTTTAATTACATTTACTGGAGATGTTGGAATGTTATTGCTAATATTCCCCCAAGTTTTTCCATAATCATCAGACATATATACATAAGTAGTAAAATCATCAGATCGATATCCGTTTAAGGTAACATATACGCGCTCTTTTTTATGTTTTGACGCAATTACACGAGTTACCCATAAGTCTTGTGGAAAAGAACCAGATATCTTAGCCCAGCTTCCTCCACCGTTTTTAGAAACATGAACTAATCCATCATCTGAACCTACATAAATTAATCCGAACTGAAACGGACTTTCTGAAATCGTAGTTAAGGTACCATATGCTACATTTCCTTTTTTACCTCCTTTCGTTAAATCTTCAGAAATAGCTTGCCAAGTGTTTCCTTTATCTAAAGAACGATGTAATTTATTTCCTCCTAAATATAAAATATCTTGATTGTGTTTTGATAACTGAATTGGTGTTTGCCAGTTAAAACGATACGGAGTTTCTCCTAAGGTATGTTTTGGTTGAATATATTTCTGTTTCCCTGTTTTCCTGTTAATTCGGAAATAATTACCAAACTGATACCCTGTATATACAATATTCGGATTTCTATCATCTACTGCAACCTGCATACCGTCGCCCCCCATAATACTTTCATACGGATTCTTTCCTGTTTGCTTCCAACCTTTATTTATTTTCGCATTATTATTTGCTACCCAAACTCCGTTGTCCTGCAAACCACCATATACCTTATAATTTTTTTGATTATCGGCATATACTGTATAAAACTGACCAACTGCTGGTTGATTTAACTTTGTCCAACTTTCACCATCATCGTATGAAATATTCAATCCACCATCATTTCCTTCAACTAAATGCCCTTGTTTTTTTGAATCTACCCACAATGCTTGATGATCGGCGTGTACATTTTTTTTACTGATAGAGGTAAATGTTTTTCCGCCATCTTTCGATTTTAAAACAGGAACACCTAATACATAAATTCCATTTTTATCTTGTGGGTCTACTCTAATTTCACCAAAATAATACCCATAAGAATAATACAAATCATCTAAATATCCTTCGTGTGTTTTATTCCATTTTTTTCCACCATCTGTTGTTTTAAAAACCTCAGCTCCTATAACTGGAGTGTCAAATAATAACGTATTTGCATTTTCTAAATACTTAGCTAAATCAACTGGTTTCACTGACCCAGAGCGCACCATTTGTTTTACATTTTCGGCACGATATTTTTCTTGAAAACCATTCAGTTTTAAATAAGTGTTTAGCTTTTTATCTTTTAATTTCAAAAATTCATCAACCGACATTGTTTTAAAGTCATCTTTGGTTAACGCATTTGTATTTTCTTTTTCCTTTTCTTTTTTTCTTCGGAATTGACTGTCATGAAAAGCATACACTGTATTTTCATTAAAAACTGCTAGACCGATTCTACCAACACTTTTTCCGTTAGGAAAACCATTATTATCAGAAATTTTAGCCCAAGAACTACCTGAATCTATAGATTTATAAATTGCAGAATTTTCTCCATCACCATCAAAATTCCAAGCTTTACGATTACGCTCCCAAGAAGCGGCATATAACACATTAAAGTTGTTAGGTGCTGGCTGCACATCTATAATACCCGTGTTTTCATTAATAAATAGCGATTTTATCCACGTTTTTCCACCATCTGTTGTTTTAAAAATTCCTCTTTCGGTGTTTGAAGAATATAAATGACCTATAACACCTATAACAACCTCATCCGGATTCTTCGGATTGATTAATATTCGTCCGATGTGATGAGAATCTGTCAGTCCAACATTTGTCCATGTTTTACCTTTATCAGTCGATTTTAAAATACCGATACCCGCATATGATGATCGTGAAGAATTATTTTCACCAGTACCTACCCAAATCGTTCCGCTTTTCCAATCTACAGCAATATCACCTACATTTTGAGTAGGAGAACTATCTAAAACTGGTGTAAATGTTGTTCCGTTATTATTCGTATACCATAATCCGCCAGAAGCGTATCCTACATAAAACTCAGTAGTATTTTCGGGATTTACGTCAATATCAACAACACGACCGCTCATTACTGTTGGTCCGATGTTTTCAAAAGAAATATTTTTAACTAACGAAGTTTTCGTTAATGCTTCTTTTTGTAGTAGCGCTTCTTGAATTATTTTAGGCGAAGTCGCTTGTTGTGCTATTAAGGCATATGGTAATAATGCTATAAAAACTTTACTAATCGTTTTCATTTTATTTGGTTTAGAGGCTATGAAAGTACTTGATGTAGATATCATATCAAAATTATTAACAAAACATTCATTTATACACCTCAAAGAACATGTTTTTTACCACAAAAAAAATGTTAGATTTGTGTAATCTGAATAACTAGACTTATGAATATTTTTATTCTTTCTGTTAGTGACCAAATATATTCTACTCAAAGAATATATAAAGAAGCCAATCGTCGTGGGCATAAAGTTAGAGTTATTAATCATTTAAAATGTGCTGTAAAACTAACAAATGGTAAGCCAGAAATAATTTATGAGGGCGAAAATATTATTGATATTCCAGATGTAATTATACCTCGTATCGGAGCTTCTGCTACGCGTCATGGAGCTGCCGTTGTTAAAGAATTTGAAATGAATGGAGTATATAGTACCGCAACGTCTTTAGGTATTTTACAATCTCAAAATAAGGTTCGAACATTACAAATAATGAACCGAAAAAGCATACCGATTCCTGATACGTTGTTTTCTGTCGATCCAGAAAATATTAGTGAACAAATAGATTTATTAGGAGGTGCCCCTATTATTATTAAACTACAAGAAGGTACGCATGGCTCTGGTGTGATTTTAGCTGAAAGTAAAAAATCAGCAAAATCAATTATCGATACCATGTACGGTACCAACACCAGTATTTTATTACAAGAATTTATACAAGAAAGTAATAGCGAAGATGTTCGCGCCTTTGTTGTTGGAGACAAAGTAGTATCTTCTATGAAGCGAAAAGGATTAGAGGATGATTTTCGATCAAATATACATCAAGGCGGAAGTGGTTTTAAGATTGATTTATCTCCTGAAGAAGAAAAAATAGCTATAAAAGCAGCACAGTACTTAAGTCTACCTGTTACAGGTGTTGATTTAATTAGATCAAAAAGAGGTTCTTTATTAATAGAAGTTAATTCAACACCAGGTTTGCAAGGAATTGAAGCCTATACAAAAGACAATATTGCAAAATCAATTATTAAATTTTTAGAAGAAAAATGTTCGAACAAGAATTTAAAAACAGAATTGTAGAAATACATGGGCAAAAAATTGGTTTAGGGGAATCTAAATTAATTAAAATTCCTGTAGATAGATTACCTACTGGTACGCTTATCGAAATCCCTGTGTATGTTTTTAATGGTGATGAAGATGGCCCCACCGTTTTATTACAAGGAGGCTTGCATGGCGATGAAGTAAATAGTGTTGAACTTGTTCGTAGACTGTTAATCGACAAGTCCTATAAAATCTATCGAGGTTGCGTTATTGTGGTTCCTCTTTTAAATGTTTTTGGGTTTTTAAGCTTGTCTCGTAACATGCATGGTAAAGATGTTAACCGAAGTTTTCCTGGGTCAAAAAATGGCTCTCTAGCGAGTAGAATGACATATTACTTAATGAAAGAACTTGTTAAAAATGTCGATTTTGCTATTGATTTTCATACCGGTGGTGCACAACGAAGCAACTACCCTCAAATAAGATATACTCCCGATGATGATAGAGGTTTTGAGTTAGCAAAGCTTTTCAATGCTCCTTTATCATTTGGATCAAAACTGATTCCAAAGTCTTTTAGAAATCAATGTTATAAAAATAATATTCCTGTAATAGTATATGAAGGGGGAGAATCGTTGCGTTTAGATGAATATGCTATTCAACAAGGAATAAACGGAACACTACGAATTCTAAAACATTTTAAAATGATTCATAAAGATGTTGAAGTTCATCAAAACTCAACATCCGTTCAAATTAGCAAACGAAAATGGATTCGTGCTAAAGTTGCTGGCTTATTTAATACTACAGTTAAAAACGGAGCTAGCGTTGAAAGAGGGCAAGTTTTAGGATATATTATGGACACTTATGGTGAAACAAACGTCGCTGTAAAAGCGCCTACTGATGGCTATATTATTGCTAAAAATAATTTCCCTGTTGTAAATATGGGAGATGCTTTATTCCATCTAGGAAACACATAACTATCTGATTTTATTTGTTTTATTAATTATTTATACCTTTCTTTAGAATCAATTAACTAATTAAAAACAAAAACTATGGAATTAATTATTAGCTTATTAAGTGGTGCTCTTGGTGGTAATCTTGCTGGTGCTTTACTAAAAAAATTCTCATTAGGTACACTTTGGAATTCTGTTATAGGAATTTTAGGCGGTGGTCTTGGAGTTCAATTATTAGGAATGTTAGATATTGATATTTCTGGAATTATTGGAAACATCGCTGGTAGTGCTGTTGGAGGTGCAGTATTATTAGTTATTGTCGGTCTTATTAAAAGTGTAATGAAAAAATAAATTTAAAATATTTAACTGATTAAGACGTCTTTTTGACGTCTTTTTTATTTACTTCACTTTCTCATAAAATAGTAGTACTTTTGCAGGTTCAAAGAGATGCTTATTTTAGAGTGTTTCTAAAATAACATATATGACATTTAAATCTTTAGGATTATCTGATGCTTTATTAAAAGCTATCAGCGAAAAAGGATACGATACTCCATCACCAATTCAAGCAAAAGCAATACCACTTATTTTAGAAGGAAAAGATGTATTGGCTTCTGCACAAACAGGTACCGGAAAAACTGCCGGTTTCACTTTACCTGTTTTACAACGATTAGCAGAATCAAAACACCCAAAATACCGCCCATTAAGAGCATTAGTGTTAACCCCTACAAGAGAGTTAGCAGCACAGGTTCATGATAATGTAAGAGAATATAGTGCTCATTTAGATATAAGATCGACTGTAGTTTTTGGAGGTGTAAAAGCAGCTAGTCAAATAAAAACATTAAAACAAGGAGTAGATATATTAGTAGCCACTCCTGGTAGATTATTAGATTTACACGATCAAAAAGCAGTATCATTTAAAAGAATAGAAGTGCTTATTTTAGATGAAGCAGATAGAATGTTAGACATGGGTTTTGTTAGAGATATTAACAAAATCATAAGTTTTATGCCTACAAAGCGTCAAAACTTAATGTTTTCTGCTACGTTTTCTAAAGATATAAAGAAATTAGCAGAAGGGATTTTAAGAAACCCCGTTTCTGTTGAAGCTGAACCAGAAAATTCAACTGCAGAGAAAGTTTCTCAAAAAGCATATGCAGTAGATAAAGGTAAAAAGACTGAGGTTGTTATCAACTTAATTCAAGAGGGTAACTGGAGTCAGGTTTTAATTTTTACTAGAACAAAACATGGAGCAAATAAATTAACTGAAAAGTTAGTAAAAGCAGGAATTTCTGCCGCTGCAATTCATGGGAATAAAAGCCAAGGAGCCAGAACAAAAGCTTTGGCCAACTTTAAAAGCAACTCTAATAGAGTATTAGTTGCTACCGATATTGCTGCACGTGGTATTGATATTCCGTTATTACCGCACGTTATAAACTTCGAATTACCAAATGTACCAGAAGATTATGTACATAGAATTGGTAGAACAGGTAGAGCAGGTGCCAAAGGAGAAGCTATTTCTTTAGTATGTAGTGAAGAAACTGAATACCAAAAAGAAATAGAAAAAATACTGAAGCAAAAATTAAAGACCGAAATTATTCCAGGCTTTGAGCCTAGAGATACTGCAGGTCCTAAAAGAGCTGCAACTCAAAGCAAAAACTCTGGAGGAAAGAAAAAAGGAGTAGGTGCTTCACATAGAGGAGGATCTACCAACGGAAAACCAAAAAGAGAGCGTCCAAGCAATTCATCAAGAAGTAACGAAGGAAGGTCAAAAAGCAGCAAAAGAAGATAACAAAACACTAGTAATTAAATAGTTAAACAATATTTACATAAAAATACTGTTTAACTATTGTATACAAAAATCAAAAAATTATGAAAAAACATATATTATTCCTGTTTGGATTAACAATAATTTTTTCTACATTTTTGTGTTGTTCGAGTAACGACCCTATAACTTCGCAAATAGCCGTTCGTTTAGTTGACGGTCCTGGTGATTATGATGAGGTAAATATAGAAGTAACCGATATAATGGTTCATAGAGACAACGGCTGGGAAAGTCTCGGAAACATAACACCACAAGTATATGATTTATTAAAATTAACTGGTGGAATCGATGCTTTATTAGTAGATACAGAAATTCCTTCTGGAAAAATCAGTCAAATTCGTTTGGTTTTAGGTACTAATAATACCTTAGTAAAAGAAAACACAAGTTATCCTTTAGATACACCTAGCGCACAACAGTCTGGATTAAAACTAAATGTGCATCAAGATTTGGTTGGTGGAGTTAAGTACACGTTTATTTTAGATTTTATGGTAGATCAATCTATCGTTAATAAAGGAAATGGAACTTATAGTTTAAAGCCAACTATTAGAGTTACTACTGAAGCTTTATCTGGCGCAATCTCTGGAATGATAAGCCCCATTGATTACCAAGTTGAAGTGACTGCTGTTTCTAATACAGAAACTATTTCAACTTATACTAATACAGAAGGAAAATTTATGTTACACGGAGTACCTTCAGGAACTTACAACGTAACTTTTTCTCCAGAAACCGCATCAAATTTACCAGAAAAAACAATTGAAAACGTACAATCTATATTAGGTAAAAACACCAATATGGGAACTGTTGAATTAGAATAAATTCCATATAAATAATTTAAAAGGATGCTAACGTTAGCATCCTTTTTTTATACTTTTAAAGTAAATTTATCTATCAATGGAGTTTTCTATAAAAAACATTACTCAATACATACAAACTGTTATAAATGATGAGTCTCTCGATGCTTCCATTTATGAGATTTTAAAATTTTTTACACCATTAAAATTAACTAAAAATAGTTTTTTGGTTGAAAAAGGAAAAGTTTGTAAATACTTCTGTTTTATAGAAAGTGGGATTTTACAACATGCTATTGAAGTATCTGAAGAAGAAAAAACGACTTACTTAGCATTAAAATACTCCTGCACTTCTGCCTTAAAAAGCTACTTACAAAAAACACCCTCTCGTAAAAACATTAAAGCCTTAAGTGATTGTAATTTACAAGTAATTTTGGCAGAAGATTTTAAACACCTACTAAAAACAAACAATGCATTTCGTCAGTTTTATTATAACCTAATTGAAAATCAAATTTTTTTAATTGATGATTACCGAATTGATTTATTAACCTTAACACCAGAAGAACGCTATACAAAGCTACTAACAAACGAACCTACTTTACTACAAGAGGTTCCTTTACATTATTTAGCTTCTTTTTTAGGCATTTCTACCAGACATATGAGTAGAATTCGCAAAAACATAAAATAGTGCCAAATGGCTAATATTTGCATAGTATCTTTTCTTATTTTTGAAACACGTTATCAATTTAATTGAATCTATTATGAAATACAACCCAATAAACCGCGACTTATTTATAAAAAACCGTAAAAACTTTATGGCTCAAATGAAGCCAAATAGTTTAGCCGTTTTTAATTCTAATGATTTATATCCGGTCAGTGCAGATAGCGCACTTCCGTTTGAACAACATCGTGATATCTTTTTCTTAAGTGGTGTAGATCAAGAAGAAAGTATCTTAGTTTTATTTCCTAACTGCCCAAAAGAAAATTTACGTGAAGTATTATTTTTACGTGAAACAAACGAGCATATTGCCGTTTGGGAAGGTGAAAAATTAACTAAAGAAAAAGCATTAGTAACTAGCGGAATAAAAACGGTGTTTTGGTTACAAGATTTAGAAAAAGTACTAGCAGAAGTGATGGCACTTGCTGAAAATGTGTATATAAATACAAATGAGCATTATCGTGCTTCGGTAGAAACTGAAACTCGTGAAGCCCGTTTTACCAAATGGTTATTAGCAAAATACCCCGCACATTCAGTAGCAAAAAGTAATCCTATTTTACAGCGTTTACGTTCACTAAAAGACCCAATAGAATTAAACTTATTACAAGAAGCCTGTGATATTACCGAAAAAGGATTTAGACGTGTGCTAGATTTCGTAAAACCTGGGGTTTGGGAATATGAAATTGAAGCAGAATTTATTCATGAATTTATTAGAAACCGTTCTAAAAAATTCGCCTACACACCAATTATTGCCTCAGGTAATAACGCAAACGTATTACATTATATTGAAAACAACCAACAATGTAAAGCTGGTGATTTAATTTTAATGGATGTTGGTGCAGAATATGCAAACTACTCGTCAGACATGACACGTACTGTGCCCGTTTCTGGTCGTTTTTCTGACAGACAAAAAGCAGTGTACAATGCTGTAAATCGTGTAAAAAATGATGCCACAAAATTATTAGTTCCTGGAACTATTTGGGCAGACTACCATATTGAAGTTGGTAAATTAATGACTTCAGAATTGTTAGGTTTAGGCTTATTAGACAAGGCCGATGTACAAAATGAAGACAAAGATTGGCCAGCATATAAAAAATACTTTATGCACGGTACTTCGCATCACATGGGCTTAGATACCCATGATTACGGATTATTACACCAACCTATGGAAGCTAATATGGTGTTTACCGTAGAGCCTGGTATTTATATACCTAAAGAAGGTTTTGGTGTTCGTTTAGAAGACGATATTGTTATACAAGAAAAAGGGGAGCCTTTTAACTTAATGCGCAATATTCCTATAGATGCAGATGAAATTGAAGATATTATGAATACATAATAATTTTATTCTTCTTTAAAAACCTTAGCTTTTTGCTGAGGTTTTTTTTGTTATTTATTAACAGACAAAAATTGCTTGAACTTCATTTATATTCTGATATCTGGATTAACATCCTACATATAAACTAGTTTAGGGTCATTGAATAAAAACGCCTAATAAATCATTTATTGATTGACTCCCTTTTGAAGTAACAACCATTTCTCTAGAAAATTTAACTTTTTTAAACCAGTTATTTTCTATCATTTTTTCTAGAAATACTGCACCAAGATGTCCCGCTAAATGCGGACGACGCTCAGACCAATCTAAACATTGACGAGTTAAAGGTCGCTTGCTTTTTTCTAAACTACTTTCAGAAATTCCGAATTGCAAAAACCAATCCCAACCTTTTTTTGTAACAAGATAAATAGCATCAGATTTAACCAAAAAACCTTGTTCAACCATCGCTTCCGTAATTGTAACACCAACATAGCCTGCAAGATGGTCATAACAAGTTCTACAATATTTAACTCCTGTTTTTATTAATTCCTTATTTAATTTAGTGGGCAACTCTTCATTCGCTAAACTTGCTAAAGATTCTACAACATATGCGACGTCAGAATTCGCAAAAGAATAATATCGATGTCTTCCCTGAACATCAACTCTTAGAATATTACCACTTAAAAGTTTGGATAAATGATTACTCACTGAACTAGGAGATAAATCGGAAACCAGCGCTAGTTCACTCGCAGTATAAGCTCTACCATCTAATAAGTTCCATACTATTTTCGCTCTCGAAGGCTCACATAGCAACGAAGCTACTGAAATAAAGTTGTTTTCTTCCATTGTTCATTTTCAAATGAAATGTAAAAGTAATAATTCAATTTACTTTGCTGAACATTAAAAATCATAAAAGATGAAAGACATAGAAATATTATTTGAAAACAAACTTGGGCAATTAGCTCTTATGGGTGAAACACTCGGAGAAAATAAAATCAGCTTAGAAGGTGGTGGAGTTTTTCAAAATGGTAATTTTTCAATAGCTCATTTTTTAGTTGAGGAAGCAGATAGAGCAAAAGTAGCACTAGAAAAAGCTGGAATAAAAGTTACAAAAATCAATGATGTAATCATTCAAAAACTTAGACAAGATATACCAGGTCAATTAGGAACGTTTTGTAAAGAACTAGCAAAGGCAAATGTTAATATCTTAACACAATATAGCGACCATTCAAATCAATTAATTATAGTTGTAGATAATTTTGAGGAAGGAAAAAAAGTTTCAGAGAAATGGATAAAGAAATGGTCAAATAACGAAGATTATATCATATGAAAAAACAACACAACTATACTACAACTATAAAATGGACAGGTAACAAAGGAAAAGGGACTTCTGATTATAGAAGTTTTGAAAGAAGCCATATTATATCTATTGATAATAGACCAGATATTTTATGTTCTTCTGACCCTGCATTTCTTGGAGATAAAACCAAATACAACCCTGAAGAGTTATTACTTTCAGCATTATCATCCTGTCATATGCTTTGGTATTTACATTTGTGTGCTGAATCTAATATCATTGTAACTAAATATTTAGATAATGCAACTGGAATTATGATTGAAAAATCAAATGGTAGTGGATGCTTTTCAGAAGTTACTTTAAACCCAATTGTTATAGTTACCGAAAGTTTAATGATAGAGAAAGCAATTGAGTTACATAAAAAAGCAAATGAACTTTGCTTTATTGCAAACTCTGTGAACTTTAAAGTAGTCCATAATCCGAGTTGTATGATTCAATAAAAATAGGTATAATTAAGAACGACACTTAAAAACACAACAAAAAATCAATGAATTCAAAGAAAATAATTTTATTAAATTTTTCTGAGGTAAGAAGACGAAGCATGAAATTGTGGAATGGCATTCCTAATGAATATCTAAATTGGAAACCTGATGAAAATGCCTTCACAATTATTGAAATGATTAGGCATGTTTTAGAAGGAGAATATCTTTTTCATAGAATAATAGAGAATAGAGGGGATTTAGGAAATTATCAATCCCCCTGGAATAAATTAAATTATTCAGATTTAAAAAATGAATTAGATTTTTCAAAAAAATATAGAACTGGGTTTATCAATATGATAAGTGAATTGAAGGAGTCAGACTTAGAAAACGTAAGAATTGAAAGAAAGGAAGTAGGGCAAAGTAAAAAACTTGGAGACTACCTAAACAGAGTTGCATACCATGAATCGGTTCATACAGGACAAATATTAAGTTATTTAAGAACAATAGGAATTGAGCGTCCGCAAATATGGGACTAACCTAGAATTTCAAAACACAACATAAAAACCCCGCAATTTTGCAGGGTTTTTTGTCTTATATACTTAAGTGAAATAATTTATTTTATCGTTAAAGTATATTGAGGTGTGGGGTTTAAAGGACAAAAATACACATACTCTCCTTTTTTTAACGTTACTTTTTTAGAAGTAGACTTCGCGTTGTTCTTTACTAAAGAAGTTACATACGCTTCTTTAATATGGTTTTCAGCTGTAACTTTTCCTTTAGGAGTCAAAACAAAACCGACATCATGACCAACACCTTTATTAGATATTTCAAAAATATAAGTTCCTTCTTCTAAAGTCAATGACTTTTGTGTAAACTCACCTTTAGTTTGCTCTAGAGACACAGTTTTTACTTCTTGTGCGTTTGTTTGAAAACTAACACTTAATACGAATACTAAAATTGCGATAATACGTTTCATTTGATTGGGTTTTATAATTATAAATTTATTTAAGTGGTGAGTTTTACCATAACCTTTTCGTTATAAATAATTACTCAAATTTTTATTAAATAGGAATAAAGGCTAGTTTGTATTGTATCAAATAATTCTTTTTGTTTTTCTTTGATAGTTTATGATTTAATTCTAGCACTCATTTTTATCTGTTTTAAAATTATTATTTAGCTTGTTCATATTTACATATTTCTTTTTCAGTAAATTGTTCACTGTATTCTTGATAACCCCAACAGTTAGGACATTGGTGCTTATGCATTGTTTTCATCTTTTTATTGTATTAGATTAACCAAGAAAACCACTGGCTAAAAATTATGATACAAAGATGCGATGAGAATAGCCCTTTAAAATTGGACAAAGGTTCCTTAAACTTGGACTAAAAAAATAAAAATTTATTTATAAACCTATGTTAATGGTCTGATTGTAAAAGCGCTATATATTTGTAGTGTTGTTATGTGTAACATATTCCCTGTATTTTACACACCC
>CBDTZS010000088.1:0-13287 GCA_965364955.1 uncultured Tenacibaculum sp.
TATACAGCGAGATTTAATTTATGTTTCATTTATAAACTCAAAAAATAAAATAGTGTACTTTTAAATGCTTATTAAAAAGTACATTACAAATATACGGCATACATGTAATGTATTGATTAACATATGTTTATAAAAATATTATTAGTGGCTTGAGGTATAGGATTTATTGATGTTTTTTTTAGGGATTTGGCTTCTGAATAAAGAAAAACAACTTTTTAAATATAGGGTAATAAGGAATGCACTGTCGAATTAGAAGCTACATTACTCATTAAAGGAAGAGTAAAAGATGTTGGAAAGTATTTGGAAGGTGTCTTTCAAAAGAATATTAAGAGGCTTCTTTTTCAGGAAACGGATAAAGAATAATAATGTTTAGGAGTCTAACTATGCCAGATTGGGAATAATATGTAGCGAACTAAAATTTAAAAAACGAACAATAAAAAACGTTCGCTTTTTTCTTGATATAAAATTTAGAAAAACTAAATTTGCACTCAACAACAACACAACACATGAGTAACGAAGTATCTAAGCGCTACGCACAACGCGGAGTATCGGCATCTAAAGAAGATGTTCACAATGCAATTAAGAATATTGATAAAGGATTATTCCCAAAAGCTTTCTGTAAAATTGTTCCAGATTACTTAACAAATGATGATGATTATTGTTTGATTATGCATGCAGATGGAGCAGGAACCAAATCTTCGCTAGCATACATGTATTGGAAAGAAACAGGAGATATTTCTGTTTGGAAAGGTATTGCTCAAGATGCACTGATAATGAATATTGACGATTTGTTATGTGTAGGAGCTACAGATAATATCATGTTATCTTCAACCATTGGACGAAATAAAAGTAAAATTCCAGGAGAAGTTTTGTCGGCAATTATTAATGGAACTGAAGAGTTGATTGAGGACCTAAAAGGTTTTGGAGTAACGATTCATTCTACAGGTGGTGAAACAGCTGATGTTGGTGATTTAGTACGTACAATTATTGTAGATTCTACGGTAACGGCACGTATGAAACGTACTGATGTTGTTGATAATGCAAATATTAAAGCTGGCGATGTAATAGTTGGTTTAGAGTCTTTCGGGCAAGCAAGTTACGAAACTGAGTATAATGGCGGAATGGGATCTAACGGATTAACATCTGCTCGTCACGATGTTTTTGATAACTATTTAGCAACTAAATACCCTGAGAGTTATGATGCAGCTGTTCCTGCAGATTTAGTGTATTCAGGAAAAGCAAAATTGACAGATGCAGTTGAAAATTCTCCAATTGATGCGGGTAAATTAGTCTTGTCTCCAACAAGAACATATGCGCCTATTATTAAAGAAATTTTATCAAAATTCAATTCAGATACTGTTCACGGAATGATTCACTGTTCTGGTGGAGCGCAAACTAAAATTTTACATTTTGTAGACGAGTTGCATATTGTAAAAGATAATATGTTTCCAATACCTCCTTTATTTAAATTGATACAAGAACAGTCTAAAACAGATTGGAAAGAAATGTATCAAGTATTTAACTGTGGGCATAGAATGGAGCTTTACGTATCTCCTGAAATAGCGGATGATATTATTGCTATTTCTAAATCATACAATGTAAATGCACAAATTGTTGGTAGGGTGGAAGCTTCAGAAACAAAAAAGTTGACTATAAATAGTGAGTTTGGTACATTTAATTACTAAATAAAAATATAATTCATAAAAAAAGCCTCAGTTTAACTGAGGCTTTTTTTTGTTTTAAAGAGTGTTGTTCTTTTAGTTTTAAATAATGAAATTCTTGTTTTATATATGTTAAGGATGCATCACGTGTAATTATGTTAAATTTCGTTTTTATATAAACCCGCTTTTTTAGGTGGTAGCAAACCACTGAATACAGTGATGTGAGTTTTATTAAATAAATGTACTTTTCGGTGATAATAAGTTGCTGTAATTCAGCAATATTTTAAAAATAATTTTATGAAGCATTTGGAAAAGTATTTCACTTTAAAAATAAATAAAAAGGCACATTATTTCCTGTTAGAGTTAAAAAAAACTTACTGTATAGTCATTCACGGAATATTTGAAGAAACAGCAGTGGTTGAAATAACCAATTTTGAAAATGAAGAAACGGCAGAGAAAGAAGTGAACAGTATTGTTTTAACTAAATTAAAAGAGCAGTATGAGGAAGTTGTAAAACCAGATGATTTTTCCGTGTTTTCAGTTGCAATGAAGCAGTTAAAGACTGAAGATGTAGTTCAGTTTGAAAAAAGAATACTTGTCTTAAAAAAATTGGTAGCTGTTTATTATACTGGAGACAAACACCCTTTTGTTCAGTTTCTTGGAGTGAAAATGAAAGATGAAAGTTTGGTTACAGTTTCGGTACTAGATGAATATATTCAAAAACATATAGACAAACTTTCATCTTCTTCATTGGTATCTGTTTTTCAAATGACATTACAGAATATTTATTTTAATTTTGAAGCGACTAGTTTTGTTGTAGAAGAAATTATTAAAAGAAAAGATTTAGAAGCTCAACTTGCTGTTGTAACGCAATTTTATGAGGCTTGTGAATATTATGATGCGGGTCATCGATTTTGGAGTAGTACTAATCAAGATGAATTAATAGATACCTACTTTCCTCAATTTGAATCAGAAGCGTTATTAGAATTACTAGTAAAAGCTTCTGGAGATATGCTTAATAATGATGGAGGTGATGGTATGGATGATCTTTTTGTTGCGGCATTAAATAACACAAAAGATAGTGAGATTCAGCAAAAGATACTAGATGTTTTAGAGGTGTATAAAAAAGAATATGAAGAAGAAGAGTATGTCGAAGAAGAATATTTTGAAGACTTACTAGAAAGAATTTTAGAGTCAGCCTCGGTAAGTGTAACTCACGGTGTTGAGAAAATAAAAGGAAGGAAAGAAAATAGAGAGTTCTTATTAAGTGCTATTGAAGATGTTAATCTGGTAAAAATTGAAGAACTTTTAAGCGAAGGGGTAATGCCAGATGATGGTCTTATCGAAAAAACTATTGAGAATGCATTGGAAAATAAGAATTTATCGATTATCAAACTCTTTAAAGATAATGAGATTCAGTTTGATATAAAAGAGTTGTTTAGAGATTCGGGAGTACATGTAGATTTATTAATAAATAGTATTGAATCAGGTATTATAGATACTACTTATGTGAATAGAGAATCAAACAGAAACCTATTGTTTTTTGTGTATAAAAACAAAACATTGTTGGAAGCTCTGCTTAAAAAAGGAGTAGATGTAAATCAGAAAGATAATGATGGAGTTACTGTTTTAGGAATGGTTTGCTCTTATGCAAAAGGAGATAATCAAGAGTATATAGAAATTGTAAAATTATTTTTAAAATATGCAGCAAACCCTAATGTCAGTTTAATTAAAGAAGGATGGGCAAAAGGAACAACACCTTTACATTATGCAATAGAAAACAAAGCAATTGAAATTACTAAATTGTTGGTTAATGCTTCTGCAAATGTAAACGCTATGCGCGAGAATGGTAAGAATCCCTTAATGATGGCGCATGAGGCAAGTAATACTACTTTGATTGATGTACTAATTGAAGCAGGTGCAACTGCGCCTGAAAAAGAACTTCTTAAAATAGCGTTTACTAGATGTGCTTCTAAGAAAGAATGGTATAAGCTTATAGAGATGGAAGATGATATTATCTCAGCCTACCCAGAAGAGTTTACTATTGTTTTACGTTTAGCAGAAGCGCATTATTTTTTAAGATTAGATTATGCAAAAGCTGTTGCTTATGCAAAACGCGCTTTGTTGTTAGAAGCTAATAATAGTTCGTTGAATATTCTTTTCATGAGTTTAATAAGACTTGGGAAAGTTCAAGAAACTATTGATATGTTTTTAGGGAATAAGGAAAAATTTAATCCAGAAAGAATATTAGCAGATAATATCATAGCAAACCTTGTAGTAGCTTATTGTGCAAGTAATCAATTAAAAGAAGGTGTTGAGGTTCTAAGTCCTTATTTTAGTAAAGTTGATGAATCTAGAAGTGTAAGAGGGGTTATGAGTTTTAATATTGCTTGTATGTATGCTTTGGTAAATGATACACATGAAATGTTACCTTATGTGGTAAATGCGTTAGAGCGAGAGTATACCAAAGAAGACTTCCTTAATGAGAGCGATTTTTCAAACTATCATACCAATGAATTGTTTTTATTTATCTTAAGTCAAGATCATAAAAACACCATTGAGTTAGAAGAGAGTGTAGTAGATAGTGAGGCAAATACATTTAAGAAGTTAAGTGTAAAAGCTTTTTACAATACAGGAACGTTCTCATTTGAAAATGAGGATCATGAATTTACATATAAAACAGGTGTTATTGGTGAAGAAGAAAAAACGAGTAAGCGACTATACACTTCTAAAGCACAAGCTTTAACAGTATATTTTAATAAATTTAAAAAGATACCTATTGAAGATAAGAATATGTTTTTTGTATTAAAAGAAGATGATTCATCAGAGGATAGGATCGTTTTAAAAGCATCTAAAGAAATATCAAGTGAGTTAGATTTTTTATCAGGAAACAAAATTGCAACATCTGTAAATACTCCAATGGTATTTACCACAAATGGGAAATCAGGAGATGATATACTTGATTTTAACGATGGTAAAATACCTGTTATGTCCAAAAGGTTTATTGATTTACTTAAGGAAGCTGGAGTGGACTCATTGCAAATTTTCCCTATCGTTATAAAGAGTAAAAAAGACGAAACTATATGGGATGATTATTTTGCGGTAAACTTTTTAGATGTAATTGCTTGTGGTGCTTTCCCTGCATCTATATTTAAAGAAAACAGACCAAAACATGGTATTCGTTGTGAATTGGCGATAGATGCAGAGAAAGTTGATGAAACATTGTTATTTCGCTTAAAAGAAGATATGCCTACTATTATTTTACACCGTAATGTTGTTAAACATATTATAGATAATGATCCAAATGAAGTTGTAAAATGGGAATTTAAGGGTATTATTCAATAAAGTAATTGTAGGATATAATTTATTGAAATTTAAAAAAGAACGATCAAAAGTTAGTACATAATTTCTGGCTATTAATAATATGGTAAATCAAAAAACATCAGATGATTCTGATGTTTTTTGATTTAAAATTAATTACATAAAGGAGTGTGCAACTTCACTTTTTCTAGCATTTTCCATGTTTTATGATTAAACTCTTTAGGTGAGAATTTAAATAGAATTACTGTTCTTTTTTCTAGGTTACAATAATGACTCTCGATTAAAGTGTTTAAAATAATCCGTTCGTTGGTAGCAAAATGATCGTATGTTTTTACAGCTCCTTTAAAAAAAGTAGTTGTGCCTTTTCTTTTAGTTTTAGTAATTATTGCAGATGCTTTTCGCTTATCTGCTTTATCATTCAGATCGACACTATTTAAACCATCAAAATATTTTTCTAAATTTGCTGCTAATTCCTTTACCGTAATCTCTCTATTCAAATTAATCCTCCAAGCATAGGTGTAAGACCAAAAGTTTTGGTGATTTACATCTCTCCAGCCTTTTGGTGGAAACCTCACATCTGCAATTCCTGTATAGTTTATGTTTTTAGCAAAACGAATTGGAAAAGGGAATATTTCTTTCCCCCAAGTGCTATCTAGTTGTATTAGGTTTGCGTCTTCTTGTTTTTGGGCTAAAATATTTATAGAACAAATAACTAATAGTAATATGACTATCTTGATTTTCATGAGGCTATAAATTTAATTTAATTTCAAAACCAATTGCATCAGAAATTGCTCCATCTTTCATTTTACTTTTATAATTAACATTCCATGCTCTTCTATCAATCTTAAATTTTGAGGTTAAACTTTTGTCTTTATAATTAGGAATTGCATTAAATTTAATAGGTTTTGTAATGCCTTTTAGCGTAAGATTGGCTTTAATTCTCATAGATTTATCCTCGAAATATTCAACGTTAGTGATTATTACTTTTGCTAATGGATACTTTTTAACATTAAAAAAGTCTGGATCTTTTAAATGATTTACTAAACTTTTATTTCCTTTTTTATGTTTGATGTCAGTATTTGTAATAGAATTCATATCTATTGTAAACTCTCCACCACTAATTACATCGTTAGTTTTTGTAAAATGACCTTCGGTAATATTAATAAATCCATTATGTCCGCCAAAATAGAAAGTATATTCTCCGATCCATTTTATTGAACTTTTAGAGGTGTCAATTTTAATTTTTTCTTGTGAAAAAGTGGTAACAAAAGAAAAGATTGTAATAATAAAAGCTAAAATATATTTTTTCATATTTTTAAATTTAAGTTGTTTTAAGACGTGTGCTTTCTTGATTTTTATCAAAGTATTGGTTAGTGTAATTAGCACATGAATAATTCTATTCTCATTTTACCATTTACGTATTTTATAATAAAAGGTATTTTTTCTAATGTGCATCTTGGCTCAATAGTAAATTGAATGTATCCTTTAACTTGAAAATCTTCTTTATTAGTACGTTTTAATTTTTGATGATATACCGTGTTTTTCCGTACCCAATTAACAGTGCCGTTTACAAAAGGATGATCGTCGTATTCTTCAACAGAAATAGGTGTTTCAATAAGTTTTCCTATTTGATTAAAATTAGTTGTTTCATCAATACTAATCATAAATTTACCTTTGAAATCTCGTTTAGCATTCGGCGAGACAAAATGAGCGCCATTATTTAACTCCATAGATATTGATAAATCATAGGTATTCTTTTTAAACTTATGCAAGCCAAGTTTTAGTTTATAGGGTTCTGAAGAATTGATTTTTTGATTATCAAAATAATTTAAAAGACTTTGTGTATTTTTATAGGGAGTCTCGGTATCCGCTATTAAAATTTCAGGGTTAGGAATTTCTTTTTTGCAGCTTATAATAAAGAGTAAGCATAAAATCAGTAGTACATTTTTCATTTAGAGTTTTTTAAATTAGTTTAGACTTGAAAAGCATCAACTTACTATTGAGTTCGTTGATGTGATAAAGCTAAGGCTGACTATTTCAAAGAGTGTCAAAAAAATGTAAAAGAAGTGTCAACAGTTGTAAAATGTCATAAAATTGTATGTTATTTACCGAGATTATGAATAAAAATAAAATTTATATATATAGTGGTTTAGCTCTTTTCTTTTTTTTAGGATGGGTATTTTCTTCACCTAATAATAAAAATGATGAGTTTACTGAAAGGGTAAAGGTTTCTCTACGCGATGTTGGTAATCAATTATTACTTTCAGATAAAGATTCAACTTCTTTAGTTTTACCTGTGGTTGAACTAGAAGAGTTAAAGTATAAGCTATCGTTTCAAAATCAACTTTCTTTTGAGCCTAGTGATCTAGTTACTGTTGTTAAGAATAGTTTTAATAAAGCAGAATTGCCTAATTATTATAGGGTTGAAGTTTTTCAGTGTTTAGAAAACGAAGTTGCCTACAGTTATCAAATGAGCGCTTTAAAAGACAATACAATTATACCGTGTGCAGGAAGACTTTTGCCTAAAGAATGTTATAGTATTCAAGTAGTATTTAGGAGTGAAGAAACGTCTTTTTTAGGGAAACACTTTTTTTTAATTGGATTATTTTTTTTAATAATTGTCTTTGCATTAGATTCTCTATTTTTTAAAAAAAAGAAGCTTGTTAGTGTACAAGAAGATAATAAAGAACATACTAAAATAGGAAGTTTTCAATTTTATCCAGATCAAAATAAATTAGTAAAACAAGCTACAGAAATCAGTCTTTCTAGAAAGGAATGTGAGCTATTAGCTATTTTTGTAGCAAACCCAAACCAAATTATAAAAAGGGATGAACTTACCAAAAGAGTTTGGGAAGATCACGGTGTTTTTGTGGGTAGAAGTTTGGATACTTATATTTCTAAACTACGTAAAAAGTTAAAAGATGATACTTCTATAAAATTAACGAATGTACATGGAGTTGGTTATAAATTGGAGATTGATTAAGGTTTGTGTATACCTATACAAGCAATGGTTTTTAGATGAAACCAAGCTGGACTTAATTGATGTTTTTTAGGAAATATTCCATTTTTTTATATGTATTTAGAAAATGAATTTCCACAAATACTATTCTTTTGCGCCATGGCTCTTTGCCGTCTCTATCCAATGTTCAGAAATTCCTTTTGTGTCGGCTCCTAAGCCTCTAGATAAATGTAATGCTACACCAATTATTAAAACAGAAGCTTCATGAAGTTCTTGAAGTGTTTGTAAGCTTCCAAATTCTTCTTGTGCTTTTAATAATAGTAAATCATTGTGCTTTTGAGCAAAAGCAACAGGATTCTCAGTAGCATCAGTTATTGCGGGTATCATTAAGTGGTCTACCCATTCTTTTCCAATTATTTCTGCCGACAACTCGTGTGACTCGCTTCCTATTTCTCTCCACGCGGCTAGTGTTTTTGTGTCTCCAGATGCAGCTAATCCTGAATCTAAAAGTAACTCAAAACCAATGTCAGCTATGTTTTGCATTACTAATAAATATTCATCTAGCGCTTTCTCAAACTGACCTGCTTCTTGGCCTTTAAGATATTCACCTACACTAAGTTTGGGCAATTCTAAAACTTCGGCACAGTCGTTTAAACAAGGGAATTTATCACCTTCGTAAATATAATGCGCTTTATCAAATTGTGTTTGACGACCTAACGGATACAGGCGGCAGGCTAATGGGCGACCAAGGTGAACGCTACAACCAACGTTATCTACATATTGGCTGCATGCCTTTTGCCCTTTTTTATCTGGTTTTCCGTCAAAACGTAATTGAATACCACCAAATTCAGAATACAAATCACGAAATTCTCTCGGAGTAATTTTCTTTTCTTTACTGAAACGAAATAATTCCCAAGGATTAAGCATAACATCTTTACCAAAACAGCATGTTCCAGATCGTGAGCAGGTAAGTGGCAATATACTTTGGGTACTGAGTTTCGTTGTTTGCATTTTTATTTAAACTTTGTAAGGAGTAGTTTGTTTAGTAATTGATTTTACAAATATAAGCCTACTTACGAAAACCTATATGGTTTTTTGTAAGTAGGCTTATTAGTGATTAATTTTGTTTAATCCCACCAGTGGGTTTAATTTCCTATGATTTAGTTTTTTTCCTTTTTCATACCTCGATGCAAGTATACGAAGTGTCTATAAGGATCTTTACTTTTTATTTCGACGTAAGTCTTAATAAATTATGTCCTTGGCTATCGCTCTGCGATTAAATCTTCAATTCATTAAATAAATCAATTAACTTTTTATCTGAAGGTCTAGGAGCATTTGAATTCACAATATTACCTGAAGGATCTATTAATATAAAACGAGGAATTCCTTGAACTCCATAATCAGTAACAAATTTTGATTTCCAATCGTTATCAGCCATTAGCTGAATTCCACCTAATTCTTTATCTATAATCATTTGTTTCCATGTGCCATGATCTTTTTTAACATCAATAGAAAGGCTTACAAATTCTATGTTTTTATTATGATATTCTTTTTCCACTTTTTTTAAAGATGGAATTTGTGCTTTACAAGGTCCACACCAAGTTGCCCATACATCTATATATACATATTTCCCTTTTAAATCACTTAAAGATGTTGCTCCACCTGCATTGTTTTCGTAATTTACGAACACTGGAGAAACTTTTCCTTTAGCCAATTTCTGAATATCATTAAATTGTTTTGTCAACCGCCCTTTCAAAACATCATCAGTAGAGAGTTCCATAATACCATTATACAACTCTTCTGCATTAACATTACTTGCACTTACTTGACGCGAAAGACCAGCTAATAAGCCATTGTTAATAGTTTTGCTTTTCGATTCTTTAATTAAAATGATAGCAGCTGCTTGGAAAGAAATTTTTTCTTTTTCAGATTTTTCTCTTGCAGTAGTTTGAAAATTACGACTTACGATACCTTTATATGCTGCAGAAGATTTATAATGGGCTTCATTGTTAAAATCAAGACCTTTTAAAACATCAGGAAAAGATTCAGAAACTTTAAAACCTTTCTTTTTTGCGAAATAACGATGAGCACCTTGGTAGTTTAATGCATGAGCAATATTATCATAGTTTACATTTACCTTTTCTTGTTTTACAAAATCAGCATCTAAATTAGCTAAAGATTTTTCTAGAGTTTCTTTTTGCTGATTCATTTTTGCTAAATAAGCAGTCTCATCTAAAGAGTAAATTTCTTGATTTGTTCCTGATTTCTCTTTAATTAAATATTTTTGTGCTAAAAAGTTATTTACGTCACTACCATTACCTGTGTAAACAATAGTCTCATCAAATTCTTTAGCATCCATATTTAATTGGATGTTGTACCCATCTTTTAAATACATAGCAGAACTTTCTTTTCCATCACCAAAACTGTAATATCCGTTTGCATTAAAAATAGTATCTGAAAATATTCCTGTGTCAGAAACTTTAATTTTTCTAACTGCTTTATTTGAACTGTCAGTTATCGTTAACTTTTCACTGTTCGGATTATTAATAGTTCCTGTAAAAAGTGTGTAGTCAACAGGTTTTGAATTACTACATGAAATAATAGTGGTAGCTAGAATACCTAAAATTAGTTTTTTCATAGTGTTTTTTTTGTTTTAAAATTAAATGAACGTCTTTGGATATGATTTTTTGCGTTGATTAAGAGGCTAATGTAGTAAATGCAAACCGAATAGAAAATCCGCAAGGATTTTCGTAAGTAGGCGAGAAGCAGGTAATTAAATTTTACACAGTGTTCTAGGTCGTTTTTTAAAATTTCGACTCAATATATTTTTTTAACTTTCCTTTCTTTTTTAGTTTGATTAATTTCTTCATCTCAGAGTTTTTTCCGAGTACTGATTTGTTCTTTTCGTAAAATACAATAGCGTACTCAGCTCCGGCTAATGCACAATCTATTTTATTTTTCGAATAATTATTTTCTAAACTATATTTTGTCCAGCCACTCATAAAAGACATTAAACATTCAGCACATTCCAACGGTACAATTCCGGAAACTAATTCTATAGAAACAGTTGGACTTCCGGTCATCCATTTAATTAAAAAAGTACTTTTCTCTTTTCTTGTTTGGCTATCTTGATTTAAAGGAGTACTTATTAACCAATTAATATCCTCAATTACTTTAGTTTCATATTTTGTGAAATCTTCTTTTGTTTTTAGCTGAATATTTTCATTATTTGATTGTTTTGAAAATAGTTCTTTTTCTAATTTTGGGTTAATATGTGCGCCATTTTCTTTTGCTAATACGATATTTTCTTTTGCTTTTTCAGTATTTCCTGAATTATAATAAATTAAACCTATTAAATAGTATCCTTCATTTAAATAGTGTGATTTTGTTTTTCTATAAATTTCAACTGTTTTATTTGCGTTTTTTATAGCCAAATCAAATTTAGAAATCATCATATAAGAATTTGCTAACCCGAAATAACCTTCAGCGTTGTTAGGGGATAACCTTACAATTTCTTTATACTCCTTTATTGCATTTTCATAATCTTTATTAATTCCATAAACTACAGCGATATTTTGGTGAGCCATAATTCCTTCTGGGTATAATTCTAAAGATTTTTTATAATTATAAACTGCTTTGTCGTATTTTCCAATTCTACGATATATTCTACCTAAATTATCATAAACTTCTACAAACTTAGGGTCTTCTTTTAATGCTTTTAAATAATATTTTTCTGCATTTTTAAAGTCTTGTTTTTTGGAATATTCAATTGCTTTATCAAAATTTATTTGTGCTTTTAGAGATTTTGTTCCGCCATACATTCCTGTTTCAGTAGATGAGATTTTGTTTTTTATTCCATCTTTTTCTACAACATCCTTTTTGATGTTTTGAGTATAAATATTCATTCCAAATAAGAATAGCCCAATTGTTATTACTCCTTTTAATTTCATGTTTTTTAGTTATTTAATTTCATGTTTTTTTTAATTACCTAGAACGGTCTTGTGTATGAAATGTAGCGGACTTTAACACACTAACTTTTTCCGTCAAAACAAATTTACAAAAAAAGTGCAAACCTTTGAGGCTTGCACTTAGTTCGCTATTTTTAATATACGTTGTTGTACCGGGTTTTTTGAGAGCTTAGTTTTTTGCAGCCAATTCTGCTATTTCCCTTGTGATTTTGGTTGGCGAGTTACAAAGACAATTTGATAACCCAATTACATAAATATCTAAATCAGGGAAATAAACACCCATTGACTTGAAGCCCCAAGTTGCACCTCCGTGTTCAAAAGTCTGATTGTTGTTTATGGTTTTAATATGCCATCCATAACCATAGTTTGTATGCTCTCCATTATTCAATGTATAATTGGTAAATGCTTTTTCGGTTGTTTCTTTACTAACTAAAAGGTTGTTTTTTATAGCTTCTTGCCACTTAAACAGATCATCAACAGTAGACATTAAACCACCTGCAGAATAAGCTAAAGTAAGACTAAAATCCATTCTGTTAATATAGCTATCCTTCTTTTGGTATCCTGAAACTCTATTTTGAATCACCTCTCTCTGACTAGCATATTGTGAGCTTGTCATCTCTAATTTTTTAAAAATTCGTTCTTCAACAAAATCAGCATAAGGCTGTCCAGTAACTTTTTCAATAATATAACCCAATATGACATAACCTGAATTATTATATTTATATTTTTCCCCAGGAACAAAATCGATAGATTCGTTTTTAGAAAAATTAATTAACTCTAAAGGAGTCAAATCTTTTTGTGCAATTGCTTTTAGGCCTTTAATTTTTGTGTAATTTTTAATACCTGAAGTATGTGTTAAAAGGTGATGTATTGTTATTTTATTTCCATTTGTAGGATAATCAGGAATAAACTTGGTTATTTCGTCGTCCAAATTCAGTTTACCTTTTTCTATAAGCATTAAAATAGATATTGCAGTAAATTGTTTTGTCAAAGAACCTATTTTGAATACATTATTCGTTTTCATTGGAACATTCAACTCTAGATTGGCAAGGCCAAATGCTTTTTTATAAATGACACTTCCGTTTTTAGAAATTAAGAAAGTTGCTCCAGGAGCATTGTCGGGATATTTTTCCTGTAATAAACTATCAATTTTGGTTAAATTTTGTGCAGAAACTATTGATTGAGAATTAAGAGATAAAACAGTAATTACTAATAATAGATACTTTAAATAAATTGCTTTTTTCATTATTTTGTTATTTCTAAATGTTGTTTGTCAGACGACAAATCAAATAATTAGGTTACAAAAAAATGACATATTGAAATTATTGATTGAAGGTATTGATTTTGGGTAGTTTTTTTAAATGCTACGGTTTGTATA
>CBDTZS010000089.1:0-13269 GCA_965364955.1 uncultured Tenacibaculum sp.
GTTAATTTCCCAATCACTTTGAAGGAAAAATCCGTAGTTTTTTGTGATTTGATCTACCACATATTCATATGCTTTAATTTCATCATAAACATCATCTTGAACAAATTCTCCACCTATAGTTAATAGATTATTTCCTTTTAAAAAGTCTTCTAATTTGTGGTTAAACTGAAGTCCACCTTGAAAAGTAGTCGTTTCAGAATTCCCGTAAGGCGGTTTCGCTAAGTGTTCTGTATCTTCAGGTGTTCCTATATCTGGGCGAATACCTGTATAATGTTCTCTTCCTGTATATTGTGAAGCGAAATAGGTAATTAATGAACTTTTATCTTCATTGAAGTTAATCTGATAATCAACATTACCAACATATACATCATGTGTTCTTTCTTCAGATTGAAATGCAAAATGAGGAGCATTTTTAATCATTTCTCCACCATAACGGTATTCATTCATTTTACTGAAGTTAATTTCTAACTTTTGATTTTCAGTTGGTAAGAAAAACATGTTAGTTCCAAAAGAATTATTTTTTAACTGAGGAAGTTCAGAAAAATTATCACCATTATGATCATAAATCTCACGAGCTCTGTTATTGATAAAAAAAGAAATACCTGCGTTTTTATCTTCGTTAACAACAGTTGCATTACCAGCAATAATATGATCAGAAGCTCCTTTAAAATTTTGGTAAGTATATCCGATGCTATAATTATCTTTTTTTGGAATGTTGGTAATAACATTAACCGTACCACCAATAGCACTTGATCCATACAGAGCAGATCCGCCTCCGCGAACAACTTCAATACGATCGATCATGTTTGTTGGGATTTGCTCCAAACCGTACAAACCAGTTAAAGGACTAAAGATTGGGCGTCCATTAATTAATATTTGCGAATAGCCTCCAGCTAAACCATTCATACGTAACTGTGTGTAATTACATGTTTGACAATCCGTTTCTACACGTAATCCTGTTTGAAATTTTAAACCTTCAGATAAATTACAAGCTTGCACGTTCGCTAACGTTTGGCTACTAATTACATTTACAATTACAGGGTTTTGAGTGCTTCGTCTATCAGTTCTTGTACCAGTTATTGTAATTTTATCAAGAATCTCGTTGTGTTCTGTTAAAGAGAAATTAAGAATGTTATCTTTCAAAGAAGAGATGTTTATGTGTTTTTTTTCTGAGATATAACCAGTAAAAGAAGCGGTAATAATACCTTTTTTTATTTGAACATCTTCAATAATAAACTTTCCGTTTTCATCAGCTGTAGTACCTTTTTTACTGTTTTTAATAGTAATGTTTGCAAAAGGTAATACTGCTCCTTTCGAATCGGTTATTTTTCCAATAATATTTTGACTTTGTAATGTTGCTGATATACATAAAACTGCAAAGGCAATAAAGATTCTCATTTTTATTTATTTTTATGCAAATATAAAATAATTTTTAGACAAGACTAAAAATATGTTTATATGAAACAATATTTATATATTTGTATATCTAAAAAAAATTTAATGTTTAGTCAGTCAGAAGAAAACTACATAAAAGCTATTTATCATTTAGATGCTATTTCAGAAAAAGGGATAAGTACGAATGCTATTGCTAAAAAGATAAAAGCAAAAGCATCATCTGTTACAGATATGATTAAAAAACTTTCTGATAAAAAAGTAGTAATCTATAAAAAATATCAAGGTGTCACTTTAACCGAGTTTGGAAAAAAAACTGCGGCTAATGTTATTCGTAAACATCGTTTGTGGGAAGTTTTTTTAGTAGAAAACTTGAATTTTTCTTGGGATGAAGTACATGATGTGGCTGAGCAGTTAGAGCATATAAAATCACCGAAACTAATTGATGAACTTGATGCTTTTTTAGGGTATCCTAAAAGAGATCCGCATGGAGATCCTATTCCTGATAAAGACGGAAATTTACAGCAAATTGAAAAAAGTTTACTATCTACTTTAAATAAAGGAGAGAAAGGAGTTTGTGTTGGAGTAGATGATAGTTCTTCAGAATTTTTACGCTTTTTGGATAAACAAGGAGTAAAACTAGGACAAAGTATAGATGTGTTAGATAAAGAGTCTTTCGACGGATCTTTTCAGATAAAGATTAACGAGAAAGAAATTACAATATCTAACAAAGTAGCAAGTAATATATACATACAAAAAAACTAAAATGAAAAAGGCAATAGTACTATTTGTAATTTTATTAGCAATAAGTTGTAGCAAAAAGGTAAAAAAAGAAAACGGAAAATTAAATGTAATTACAACTACTACTATGATTACCGATTTGGTAAAAAATATAGGAGGAGATAAATTAGAAGTCAAAGGCTTAATGGGCGCAGGTGTTGATCCACATTTATACAAAGCAAGCGAAGGAGATGTCTCAAAATTATTTAATGCAGATGTGGTTATATATACCGGATTGCATTTAGAAGGAAAGTTAGAAGAAGTGTTCGAGAAAATGCAACATCAAAATAAAAAGACGATTGTAGCTTCTGATGCGATTGAAAAAAACAACTTAATAGGTTCAGAAATCTTTGCTTCAAATTACGATCCACATATTTGGTTTGACCTTAATAATTGGACAAAAATAACATCATTTGTAGCTGGGAAGTTAGCAGAGATAGATCCTAAAAATGCTGATTTTTATAAAGGAAATGCGAAAATATATTTAGAAAAGTTGAACGTACTGAATAAACTGGTTGAAAATAAAATAAATGAACTACCAGAAGAAAAAAGAATTTTGGTAACAGCACACGATGCTTTTAATTATTTCGGAAGACAACACAAATTCAATGTAGTTGGTTTACAAGGATTATCTACAGCAACTGAAGCAGGAGTTCAAGATGTTCAAAAATTAGCTAAGTTCATTATTGAAAACAATGTAAAAGCAGTTTTTGTAGAAAGTTCAGTTCCAAAACGAACTATAGAAGCTTTACAAGAAGCAGTAAAATCAAAAGGACACGAAGTTGTAATTGGTGGAACTTTATATTCTGATGCTTTAGGAAATGCAGGAACAGAAGAAGGAACTTATATAGGAATGTATAAGGCAAATGTGAATACCATTGTTAACGCATTAAAATAACATGGAAACAAAATACGCAGTAACAGTCGATGATTTAACGGTAGCATATAATTATAAACCGGTGCTTTGGGATATTGATTTAGCAATTCCTGAAGGAGTTTTAATGGCGATTGTTGGTCCAAACGGAGCAGGTAAATCTACTTTGATAAAATCTATTTTAGGAATTATAAATCCGATTGCAGGAAGTATTTCAATATACGGAAAACCATATGATAAGCAACGAAAATTAGTGGCTTATGTTCCTCAGAAAGGTAGTGTAGATTGGGATTTTCCTACCACAGCTTTAGATGTTGTTATGATGGGAACCTACGGAAGTTTAGGTTGGATAAAACGTCCAGGAAGTGCGCAGAAAAAAGCAGCGTTAGAAGCACTTGAAAAAGTAGGGATGTTGCCTTTTAAAAGCCGACAAATATCTCAGCTTTCTGGAGGGCAACAACAACGCGTTTTTTTGGCAAGAGCTTTGGTGCAAGATGCCTCTATTTATTTTATGGATGAACCATTTCAAGGAGTCGATGCTACTACTGAAATCACCATTATTAATATTTTAAAAGAGTTACGGAAAGCGGGGAAAACGGTCGTTGTTGTACATCATGATTTACAAACGGTTCCTGAATACTTCGACTGGGTAACTTTTTTAAATGTAAAAAAAATAGCAACAGGGCCAGTTAAAGAAATTTTTAACGATGACAACCTAACGAAAACTTACGGAATTAACTATAAAGTAAGTGTACAGAAATAATGGATTTACAAGAATATTTTAAACTCGTTTTCTCAGATTATACTCTCCGAACAATCACAATCGGAACAGCTATTTTAGGCGCTATTTGTGGTATGTTAGGGAGCTTTGCTGTGTTAAGGAAACAAAGTTTATTAGGTGACGCAATTTCACATGCTTCGCTTCCTGGGATTGCAATCGCGTTTTTAATTACAGGTACGAAAGATACGAATGTTTTATTGTTAGGAGCATTGATTAGTGGATTGTTAGGAGCTTTTTGGATACGTGGAATCGTGAAAAACACCCATTTAAAAACCGATACGGCTTTAGGACTTATTCTTTCTGTTTTCTTCGGATTTGGAATGTTGCTTTTAACATTTATTCAAAAATTACCAAATGCAAATCAATCAGGATTGGATAAGTTTTTATTTGGTCAGGCAGCAACATTGTTAATTAAAGATGTGTGGTTTATGGCAATAGTTACCGCTATCTGTTTGTTTGTGTTGCTCCTTTTTTGGAAAGAGTTTAAACTCTTGTTGTTTGATGCAGATTATGCAAAAACATTAGGTTTTAATATTAACTTTATAGATGCTTTAATCACGAGTTTTATTGTGTTGGCTATTGTTTTGGGTTTACAAACTGTTGGAGTTGTTTTAATGAGTGCGATGTTATTGGCGCCAGCTGCAGCAGCTCGTCAATGGACAAACAGCTTAAGTACAATGGTTTTTTTAGCAGCTGTTTTCGGTTCGCTTGCTGGTGTTGTAGGTACAGGAATTAGTGCAAGTCAATCTAATTTATCTACTGGCCCTGTAATAGTATTAGTTGCAGCTGTGTTTGTAGTGTTTTCATTTATTTTTTCACCCTCAAGAGGTTTGTTGTTCCGTCAGATACGTTTTTTAAAAAATCGACGAGATTTACAATTACACAAAACGTTGTCTTTTATGTTTGATCTTGTGAAAACGCATGAAGATAAATCGCATCCGCATGCAGTAAAAATTTTAAATAATTTTCAAGGATATACAAGAGGGACCTTAAAAAAATTGGAAGAGAAAGAATATATAAGGGTACAAGGTAAAATGTGGTCGATGACAGAAGAAGGATATCAGTTTTCGGGTAATTTATACAATCAGCATATAAAAGATGAGTAGTGCTCAAATAGAAATACAATTAATTGCAAGTTTGGTGGCAATAGCTTGTGCAATACCAGGAGTGTTTTTGGTGTTACGAAAAATGTCACTAATTAGTGATGCTATTAGTCATTCCATTTTACCTGGATTGGTAATAGGTTTTTTTATCACACACGATTTAAATTCACCATTATTGATTTTAATGGGGGCGTTGTCTGGAATTTTAACAGTTGTATTGGTGGAATACATTCAAAAAACAAAGCTAGTAAAAGAAGATACCGCAATAGGTTTAGTCTTTCCTGCGATGTTTAGTATTGGTGTGCTTTTGATTGCTAAAAATGCGAACGATGTTCATTTAGACGTAGATGCTGTTTTATTAGGAGAATTAGCTTTTGCTCCGTTTGATAGATTATTAATTAACGGAATTGATATAGGCCCAAAATCATTATGGATTATAGGGGTTATTTTACTAATTACATTGAGTCTTTTAATAGCTTTCTTTAAAGAATTAAAGGTAAGTACATTTGATGCTGGTTTAGCTACAGCGCTAGGCTTTTCTCCAGTTGTAATCCATTATGGCTTAATGAGCGTGGCATCGATAACAACAGTTGGAGCATTTGATGCTGTAGGAGCTATTTTAGTAGTTGCCTTAATGATAGCGCCAGCAGCTACGGCTTATTTATTGACCAATGATTTAAAGAAAATGCTGGTTTTTTCAGGAGTGTTCGGGGTGTTTTCTGCTATTTCTGGATATTGGGTAGCACATTGGTTAGATGCTTCTATTTCAGGTTCTATGATTACAATGCTTGGTTTAGTTTTCTTTCTGGTGTATTTGTTTGCGCCAAACAGAGGGCTGATTTCAGTCATTTACCGAAACAAGCAACAGCAAAAAGAAGTGCAGTTGCTTACTTTTTTACTGCATTTAAACAATCATAGTGAAGAAAACGAAAGACATATCAATCATTTAAATGAACATATTAATTGGCATAAAGTCAAAGCAAAAGCGATTGTTGATTTAGCCGAAAAGAATAATATGATTATTATTGATAATCAAATTATATCGCTGACCCCAAAAGGGAAAAATTTTACTGAAAAAGCAATAGATTATATTATTACAAATGACGATTCTGAAATAGAATCAATGAAAAAAGATTTCTTTTTGTTCCGAGGCTAGTGGGTCTTTAACAAAGCTGATTTTAATCGTTTTGTTTCTGTTTCACCTTGTTTCGTTAGTTTTAAATAGTTATTTTGCATTAAAATTATTCTGTGCAAAATTCATCAACTTTTCAAGTATATAACGCGTCCGCAGGTAGTGGAAAAACTTTTACGCTCGTAAAAGAATATTTAAAAGTATTATTGAATTCTGATGATATCTTTAGTTTTCAAAAAATACTAGCGATTACCTTCACCAACAAAGCAGCTGGAGAAATGAAGGAGCGTGTATTAGAAAATTTGCAAGAGTTTTCTGTAGGGAAAGAGAATGATTTGTTTCAAATTATTATCAATGAGATTTCAATTGATAAGGCTACAGTTAAAGAACGAAGTAAGAAAATATTGGGTGCGGTTTTACAAAATTACTCAGCTTTCTCGATCACTACAATTGACAGTTTTACACATAAAATAATAAAAAGTTTTGCATACGATTTAGGGTTGTCGCTAAATTTTGAAGTAGAAATGGATGCTATTTCGTTATTAAATGAAGCTGTAGATGTATTAATTTCCAAGATAGGTACAGATAAAGACTTAACGAAATTACTAATAGACTTTTCACTCGATAAAGCCGATGATGATAAATCATGGGATATTTCTCGGGAACTAAACGAGTTTTCAAGAATATTATTAAATGAAGACGATACAAAACATTTTAGAAAACTAGCAGATAAAAAATTAGAAGACTTCACTAATTTAAAGAGTAAACTTTCTAAACATCAAAAAGAAATTAAAGTACGATTTATAGAAATTGGAAATCAAGGGTTGCAAATAATTGAAACCGCACAGTTAAGTCCTAAAGATTTTTATCGTTCTATGTTTCCTAATCATTTTTTGGCGTTGTATCAAAACCCTGATAAAGCAAAGTTTTTTGAAGATTCTAAACTTCGTGAACGTATTGAAGAAAATAATTTTTATGCAAAGTCAAAACCAGACGATATAAAAAGTACGATTGAAGGAGTTTTACCAGCGTTATTAAATTTGTACACAGAATCAGAAGGATTGTACCAACAGTTTTTAATGAACAAGTTGGCGTTGAAAAGTATCATTCCGTTAGCGGTTTTAAATCACATTAATTTAGAGTTAACACAGATAAAAGAAGAAAATAATATTCGATTAAATGCGGAATTTAATCAATTAATCTCCGATAATATAAAAAATCAACCTGCTCCGTTTATTTATGAACGAATCGGGCAGCGATTTATGCATTACTTTATTGATGAAATGCAAGATACATCGGTATTGCAATGGCAAAATATAATACCGTTAATAGATAATGCACTAGCACAAGAAAATAGTAATTTATTATTGGTTGGTGATGGGAAACAAGCTATTTATCGTTGGCGTGGAGGTAAAGCAGAACAGTTTATTTCTTTAGGTTCAGATGGCGAAAATCCATTTCATGTTCCGAAGGAAATAAAAACATTAGAAACTAATTTTAGAAGTTATACTGAAGTAATTGATTTTAATAATCAGTTTTTTCAACACACTGCTAATTTTCTTCAAAATGAAAACTATAAGCAATTATTTATTGAAGGAAACAAACAATTGACAACTGCTAAAAAAGGCGGATTTGTTTCTTTATCCTTTTTAGATAAGGAAGAAGAAAAAGAGGAGGAAGTTTTAAAGTTTCCGAAGAAGATATTAGAAACAATTAAAAGCTTAGAAACAGATTTTTCATTAAATGAAATTTGTGTATTGGTTCGTAAAAAGAAAGACGGAATTGCAGTGGCAAATTATTTGTCTGAAAATGGAGTTAATATTATTTCTTCTGAAACACTGTTGTTGCAAAATAGTTCAAAAGTTAATTTTATTGTAGATGTGTTACAGGTAATTCAGCATCCGAACGATAAAGAAGCATTATTAGAGGTTTTATATTTTTTTCACGATCATTTACAATTGCAAACGGATAAACATTCGTTTATCTCAGAAATGATTCATCAATCTAACGAAGCAATTTTTCAACAACTAACAAATTACCAGGTATCTTTTGAATTGTCAACCTTTCATCAATTGCCATTTTATGAAAAAGTAGAAGACATTATTCGTGGTTTCAAATTAATCTCTTCATCGGATGCTTATGTGCAGTTTTTTTTAGATGTGGTTTTAGAGCAGCAACGAAAAGGAACGAGTATTCAAGAATTTCTAGATTTTTGGGAAGATAAAAAAGGGAATTTAAGTATTGTAGCTCCCGAAAGCGGAAATGCAGTTCAGGTAATGACAATTCATAAATCCAAAGGATTAGAATTTCCCGTTGTTATTTTTCCGTTCGATTTAGAAATTTACAGACAAATAAACCCGAAGATATGGCTAGATGAATTGCCAGATGATTTTGCGGGTTTCAAGGAATTACTTGTTCCGTTTAATAAAGATTTAAAATATATAAATGAGAGAAGTTCTGATATATACTTAAAACAAAGAGAAGAATTAGAATTAGATAACTTCAATCTTTTGTATGTTGCTTTAACACGTTCAGTTGAACAGTTGCACGTTATAACAGAGTATAAGATTTCTGCGAAAGGCGAAGAAAACACTAATTTTTATTCAGGAATTTTTATTAATTACTTAAAAGACAAAAATTTATGGAGTAATGATCAGTTAGAGTATTCTTTTGGTGACTCCGCAAGAATGAGTGAGCGAAAAGAAATTGCTTCTTTAGCTGAAGTTCAAGAAGAATTCATTTCTACACCATGGCAAGAACACAATATTCATATGTTAGCAAGCGCTTCAAAACTTTGGAACACGGAACAAGGTAAAGCGATAGATTTCGGTAATTTAATTCACGAAATGATGGCGAAAATTATCACGAAAGATGATGTTAAAAGAATCGTAAATCAATATGAACAGCACGGAATTATTGATAAAAAACAATCAAGAGCTATAAAAACGGATATTAATAAAATTGTAAATCATTCAGAATTGCAAAATTATTATTCAGAAGGAGTAGCTATATATAATGAGCGTGAAATTGTAGATGTAGATAATCAGGTTATGATTCCTGATCGATTGGTTTTTAAAAATAATGAAGTTACTATTATCGATTATAAAACAGGGAAGCCATCAAAGAGTTATCACCAGCAATTATTACGATATGAGCGAGTTTTAAAAACTATGAATTTTAAAGTTGACAAAAAACTACTTATATATATTAATGAAGAAATTTTGGTTGAAGAAGTTTAACGACTAACTTTGACACTTGAATTAAAAACATCAGGTTGAGCGCAGTCGAAACCTTTTTCATAAAACAAACAATATGTACGGAAAAATAAAAGAACAACTACAGCAAGAAATTCAGGATATTAAGGATGCTGGGTTATATAAGTCAGAACGTATTATTACATCGTCTCAAGATGCGGTAATTAAAATATCAACAGGTGAAGAAGTAATTAACTTTTGCGCTAATAATTATTTAGGATTGTCAAATCATCCAGAAGTAATTCAGGCAGCCAAAGATGTTATGGATACGCATGGTTTCGGTATGTCATCGGTTCGTTTTATTTGTGGTACACAAGATATTCATAAGGAACTCGAAGCAAAAATAGCAGAATTCTACACTACAGAAGATACTATATTGTATGCGGCAGCTTTTGATGCGAATGGTGGTGTTTTTGAACCATTGTTAACAAAAGATGATGCAATTATTTCAGATAGTTTAAATCACGCTTCTATTATAGACGGAGTTCGTTTGTGTAAAGCAGCACGTTATCGTTATAATAATAATGACATGAGTTCTTTGGAAGAGCAACTAGTTGAAGCCAATAAACAAGGCCACCGTTTTAAAATTATTGTAACTGATGGAGTTTTCTCTATGGACGGAATTGTAGCCAAACTAGATGAGATTTGTGATTTAGCAGACAAGTATGATGCATTAGTAATGGTTGATGAATGTCATGCTACAGGATTTATAGGTAAAACAGGTCGAGGTACCGTAGAATTAAAAAATGTAATGGATCGCGTTGATATCGTAACCGGAACTTTAGGGAAAGCTCTAGGAGGTGCAATGGGAGGTTACACAACAGGGAAAAAAGAAATCATTGAAATATTGCGTCAACGTTCTCGTCCGTATTTATTTTCTAATTCATTGGCACCAACAATTGTAGGAGCTTCTTTAAAGGTTTTTGATCTAATATCTAATGACACTTCTCTTCGTGATAAGCTAGAATGGAATACAAATTACTTCCGTACAAAAATGGAACAAGCAGGTTTTGATTTAACTGGAGCAGATGCAGCTATAGTGCCTGTAATGCTATATGACGCAAAACTATCGCAAAATATGGCGAATAAATTATTAGATGAAGGAATTTATGTGATTGGTTTTTTCTTCCCTGTTGTACCAAAAGAAAAAGCGAGAATTCGCGTGCAATTGTCAGCGGCACATGATAAGGAGCATTTAGATAAAGCAATTGCTGCTTTTACAAAAGTAGGGAAAGTGTTAAACGTGATTTAAAATATTAATCGAAAAACTTGCATTTGTTATAAGTTTTTGTAGATTTGTTTTTGTAAATAAGTTTTTACAACTTACATTTGCGCTATATATAAACGAACTTTTAATTTAAAATTTTTATAATGAAACAAATCAAAATAGCTGTGATAGCTTTGTTTACGTTCGCTACTTTAGGGACAGTAAATGCACAAGATTCAGATAACCCTTGGGTGATTGGATTCGGAGTTAACGTAGTTGACTTTAAGTATCCATGGGAAAAAAGCGACAACGCAGAAAATGTTGCAAAGGATTATGCAGGAACTACAGACTGGAATATATTACCTTCAGTATCAAGAGTAACTGTTGATAAATATTTAAACGATGGCTTTACTTTACAATTAGCAGCGTCTTTAAATAAAATTGAAAATTTTAGAACGGAAAATGATTCGGATGAGATTTATTGGGCTATAGATGCAAATGTAAAGTATGACTTAAATAATGCTTTTGGTGAAACATCTTGGTTTGATCCTTATGTATATGTAGGTGGAGGTTATACTAATGGTGTTACTATCGCTGAAGATAATACTTCAATTATTGAAGGAGCAGAAGGTATGTTAAATGGAGGTTTAGGATTTAACACTTGGTTTTCTGATAACTTAGGGTTGAATTTTCAATCAGGATATAAGCATGGGTTTTCTGATAAAGTAGCAAACCATTTCCAACATTCAGTTGGTTTAGTCTTCAAATTTGGAGGAACGGATACTGATGGTGATGGAATCTTCGATAAAGATGATGCATGTCCTGAAATTGCTGGATTAGAAGAGTTTAACGGATGTCCTGATACTGATGGTGACGGGATCAAAGATGCAGATGATGCATGTCCTGAGACTGCTGGTTTAGCTGCTTTAAACGGATGTCCTGATACTGATGGTGATGGTATTGCTGACAAAGAGGATGCTTGTCCTACTGTAAAAGGAACAAAAGCTAACAACGGTTGTCCTGATACTGATTCAGACGGTGTAGTTGATAGTAAAGATAAATGTCCTACTGTTGCAGGTCCTGCTGCTAACGCAGGTTGCCCTTGGCCAGATACTGATGGTGATAGTGTTTTAGATAAAGACGATAAATGTCCTAAGGTTGCAGGTGTAGCTTCTAACAATGGATGTCCTGAAGTTATTATTACTAAGGCAGCTGAAAAGAAATTAAATGACTTCGCAAGAGCTATTTATTTCAACTCAGGAAGAACTACTTTTAAAGCTGGAGTTACTGATAACTTAGATTTAATTGCTGGTATTATGAAAGAATATACTAAAGCTAACTTTAGTGTTCAAGGTCATACTGATAGCCAAGGTAGAGCTGCTAATAACATGAAGTTATCTGAAAAAAGAGCTAAGGCTGTTTTAGATTACTTAGCAACAAAAGCTGGTATTTCTGCTTCAAGATTAACTTCTGCAGGATTTGGTGAAGATTATCCAATTGCGGATAACAAAACTAGAACTGGTAGATCTCAAAACAGACGTGTTGAAATTAAATTAGTAAAATAATTTACTCAAACATAAATATTTAAAGCCTCGCATTTGCGAGGCTTTTTTTTGTGTAATATTTTTACGAAAAATAGTGTGAAAGGCTTTTTAAACTCCGTTAAAAAAATTACCTTTGCACCTTTGAAAAAGGAGCTAACGCTCACATAGCAAATTAAATAACTTTAATTACATATAGTAATGTCTACAATAACAGGTAAAGTTTCTCAAATTATTGGTCCAGTTATCGATGTTGAGTTTAATACAGAAAATGCTGAATTACCAAGAATTTACGATTCATTAGAAATTAAAAAAGCTGATGGTTCTATTCTAGTTTTAGAGGTTCAACAACATATAGGTGAAGATACAGTTCGTACTATTTCTATGGACGCGACTGATGGTTTAAGTAGAGGTACAGCAGTAATCGCTACAGGAAACCCTATTCAAATGCCAATAGGTAATGATATCTACGGTCGTTTATTCAACGTTACAGGTGATGCAATTGATGGATTAGGAAACTTACCGAAAACTGGAGATGCAGGTTTGTCTATTCACCGTCAAGCACCAAAATTTGAAGACTTATCAGTATCAACAGAAGTTTTATTTACTGGTATTAAAGTAATTGATTTAATTGAACCTTATGCAAAAGGAGGTAAAATTGGATTATTTGGTGGAGCCGGAGTTGGTAAAACTGTATTAATTCAAGAGTTAATTAACAACATTGCAAAAGGACACGGAGGTTTATCTGTGTTTGCAGGTGTAGGTGAAAGAACTCGTGAAGGAAATGATTTATTAAGAGAAATGTTAGAATCTGGAATTATCAAATATGGTGATGACTTTATGCATTCTATGGAAGAAGGCGGATGGGATCTATCTAAGGTTGATAAACCAGGAATGAGAGACTCTAAAGCTACTTTCGTATTCGGACAAATGAATGAGCCACCAGGAGCACGTGCACGTGTTGCTTTATCTGGTTTAACAATTGCGGAATATTTTCGTGATGGAGCAGGAGAAGCACAAGGGAAAGACGTTCTTTTCTTCGTAGATAATATCTTCCGTTTTACACAAGCAGGTTCTGAGGTGTCAGCATTATTAGGTCGTATGCCATCAGCAGTAGGTTACCAACCAACATTAGCAACCGAAATGGGAGCAATGCAAGAGCGTATTACTTCTACTAAAAAAGGATCTATTACATCTGTACAAGC